>JAYUVA010000730.1:0-4212 GCA_043754375.1 Candidatus Kuenenia sp.
GATCTGCAGTTTGCGTTCGATCGGCTGATAACAGTCGGTGACTCCGGAGAGCATCACTGGTTCGCACTTGTACTTCGGTCGGGCGAGCCAGTCGCGAAAAAGAGTGGGAGCGTTCCGTTTGACGAAGATCTTCGTTTCAAAATCCAGTCCGGCACTCAGGCCGAGGTACTCATGCGTGGGCCGTGCGTAACAATAACTGCAGCCGTGCAGACAGCCTCGATACGGATTCAGGCTGTAGCGAAACGGGATGTCGGGACTGTCATTTTCTGAAATGACGGACTTTGATGAATCATCGAAGTACCGCGTGGTCGGGCGTTCAAGCTGCTGCAGGAATTCGTCATCGAATTCCAGTTGCTCGAAGTCTGCTTCGTGAATGACGGTCAGAAATCTGTTCGCCGGGTTATCAGCGGCACCACGCCCTACAGGATCTCGACGGGGATTGTTCGACATAAGCTTCCACAACGTGTCCCGAAACCAGACGGCTGCCGCTGCGATTCGTGGCCAGAACGAGGGATAGGTCAACGGACAATTGACGAAGCTTATCCCGGGACCTGGTCTACAGTCCAACAAGACGACAAGACGACATTGGAAGCGCGATCCTCAACCGCGGGACGTCTCCTGCGACGCTGAGGCATACGCCGACCGATCCCATCCTGTTGCCTGGACTTCCTGCTCTGCCAGTTCGCGCACGTCAAATCTGGCGCGAAGCTGATACAACAGCGACATCAGTCCGAATTGCTGGCGATTCATTGCCGCTGTGCAGGGCCGAGTCCGCGCGAAGCGGGATTGGGCCAGCTTTCCAAAGAGTTCAAATCCTCGTCGAAACTGTTCTTCGTTTCCGAAATCAAATTCTCCTCCGCAGTAGCGAGATCCCCAGCACCACTGTGAGAAGTCGTCCAGTAACTGCATGGGAGCCGCACCTTCGTCGGTGATGGACGACCAGTGAACAATCGCCTGTTTCCGATCTGCCGCCTCACCCGTCGTGAGTGCCCGATCGAGCGATCGCATTGCTTCCCACAACTCTCCATCCAACGGAACCATGAAGCCGAAGTCGAGCCAGCCGAGTCGTCCGTCATTCATGAACAGCAGGTTGCCGGGATGAAAGTCACCATAGACCGTGCGCCCGGCGAACATCTGCCGATATGTGCCACGCATGATTCTGCGACCAAATTCATTGCGTCTGGACTGGTCCGGACTGCCAGCCAGAAACTCATTCAGATGGACTCCGCTCAGCCTTTCCATCGTGAGTACGCGCGACGATGAATACTGGCGGTAGACTCGCGGCACCACGATCCCATCCTCGTCGCGAAACAGTGACCGGGCGTGCTCCATTGCCGTCGCCTCGCGTGCATAGTCCGACTCCTGCTCCATCCGCACGCGAACGTCGTCCACCATCCGTCGCGTGTAGTCCCAGTCCCGACTGATTCGCGCGGGAAACATGAACAGTGTGAAATTGAGAAGATCTTCCGTAATCGTGCGGCCGATACCGGGATACTGGATCTTGACCGCGACCTCTTCCCCGTTTTTCAACCGCGCCCGATGCACCTGGCCAAGGGATGCGGCAGCAAACGCATGCCGATCGAACTCGGCAAACAGTCGCTCGGGTTCATCCCCCAGTTCATTCGCCACCATTTCACGCAGCAGCGACCAGTGCATCGGCGGCGCGTCAAAGTGGAGTTGGTGAAGTGTCTCCACGAATTCCTGCGGCGCGATATCAGGGAAATTGGCCAGGGTCTGGCCAATCTTCATCACCGCCCCGCGCATGTAGCCCATTGAATCCAGCACACGTACCGCCGTGCGCCAATGCGTTTCTACGAGCATACGTTGCTGCTCATCGGCGGATCTGAACCAACCCCGACACCAGTGAAACATATACGCGACCGCAATCTTTGCCTGCAGAGATCCCAGCAGCGAAAGTCGTCTCCACCTCCCGATCGGGATCGGGCGCAGTGAAGCAATTTGCAGGGACTGTGGCAGACACGCGACGTCGTCGGCCTCCGGAGATGGCATTGCCTGAATAAGTTCGCTGAGAGTCAGTGACATGGTCGGCTCCTTTTGAGCATGGGAACGTTTGGGAATTTACGGTCTCGTTATCGGGGCTGTTGACGAACCAGCCAGTCAGAAAACATGGCGATCGACTGGTCCAGAAGTGCAAGCGTGTCTTCCTGTTTCGGAGATGTGTCGCCAGTCCAGAAGGACAGCACACCCAGATAGAGTGTCCAGTACATCTGCAGGGAAACGGGTGTCAGCAAAGCATCCTCAATGAACGGCCTTGCCACCTCGCAGACCATTTCCAAATGAGCCGTCCGAAACGCCTGGCCGACATCATCCGGTGAAGTGCGAATGAGCGGTGACAGAGTTGTTTCCACCACCGGCAACAGGAAAGTGCGATTGGATTTTAGTCGTCGGAGCGTGGCGGCGGCGTGGGCGAAAAGAGCTTCTTCCAGCGTCTCATGCGTTTCAGGATCGCACTGCAACGTCATCGTCTGACTGTTCAGAATCAGGTTGCCGACGATCGCTTCCTTGGTCGGGAAGTAATTGAACAACGTGCCCGTGGCGATCCCGGCCGCTTTGGCAATATCACGCGTTGTCGTGGCTTCAAAGCCGACGCTGCGAAACTGAACCTGGGCACATTCCAGAATCTTTCGCCGCGTTGCTTCTCGCGTTTCCGCCGTGACTCGCATCGCAGACTTTCCCCCCCAAAACATTCATATACAATATGAGCACGCTCACATTATATGCACGATGCTATCGCGGTCAAGGCTTATATGAGCATGCTCACAAAAATATCCGAAATGTCCTGACAGGCACCACTTCGCGTGACAAATGTCGTGACAGGCACCACTTCGAGATGAGCGCAACGTGTCGTGATGCCCTGTGATCGACAACGCACTCGGCATCGGCGAGAGTACGGTGCGGAGCAAAACAAAGTTGATTCGCTGGATCTTGAAGTTCCGCCTGTACGATTATCCCTTGATAACCACGATCGTCGGCCTGGCTTCGGCGAAAGTGTTGAGATGTCACCCGTTAATGTTGCGTGCTGAATGATTCGAGATTGACATATGAAGATTCTGCGGCCTCAGGGAAGTGTGGCCTATCAAAACCAAGGGCGCGTCGTTTTGGTCAGCGGCGGTGCAAGTGGGATAGGGCGATCCATCTGCGATGCGTTTGCTGCGTCGGGCGCGGATGTGGTGTGTCTGGACATTAACGCTGGTGCCGCAGGCGACCTGGCGGAAGGGATTGCATTTGTCGCGGGTGATACTTCGCAGGAAGACGACTGCCGCAATGCCATCGAATTCGCCGTCCAGACGTTTGGCGCTTTGGATGTGCTGGTGAATAACGCGGCCATTCAGCCGCCATCGTCCTATGCACCACTGCATGAGTTTCCAACAGAACTGTGGGAGCGCATGGTGGGAGTCAACTTCACGGGCTACTCACTGCTTGCAAAGCACGCGCTGCGGCAGATGCTGAAGCAGGACAGTGGCGTGATCGTGAACATCGCCAGTGGTCAGGCGCATCGGACGACTCGAGGGGTTCCCGCCTATGGTCCGATCAAGGCCGCGAATCTGCTCCAGACGCGGCAATGGGGCGTCGAGTATGCTCGTGAGGGAATTCGCGTTGTGTCTGTCTCACCAGGTGCGATCAGGACGCAGCTTGTCGAAGCAACATTACATGAGCAGGGCGGTGAAGCCCAGTTGGCGAATCGCCATCCATTGGGTCGCATCGGTCGACCGGATGAAGTTGCCGCCGCCGTCCTGTGGCTTGCGAGCGACGATGCGTCATTTGTGACGGCCACTGATCTGGAAGTCGATGGCGGTCTGGGCGCATTCGGTGCCTTCGCTGATCCTTATCCGATGAATTGACTGGGGACAGACCTGAATGGATCTGCGTGGCCTCGTGAAAAGCAAAAAGAAATCGCATTGGTGCGAATTCGGAAGGACTTGCGTACAATTCCGAACTCTTCGAATCATTTCTGAAACAAGTGTCTTTATCGAACTCCCTCAGATGAAGCACATAATCTGCTGGAATAGCTGTGCGTCTGCTTGAATACCTGGAAATTGAAAACTTCAAACGATTTGGGGACATTCAGCGAATCGAACTGGAGCACCCTACGGTCCTGATCGGGCCAAACAACTGTGGGAAGACGTCAGCGATTCAGGCGATCGCGCTTTGGTCGCAGGCCATTAAGACGTGGTATGAATCACGAAGGGA
>JAYUVA010000731.1:0-5169 GCA_043754375.1 Candidatus Kuenenia sp.
TCGCTGGGTGTTGCGACCATTCCCTGTCCGAAATGATATTGCCAGAGCCGGTTCACCATCACGCGCGCGAACAGCGGGTTGTCAGGATGCGTCACCCATTCGGCAAGTTTCAGGCGACGATCAGCATCGCTGGCATTCGGAGCTAGTCCAAAATCCGGTGATCTTCCGGTCACGGCACTCAGTCCCGCTGGCGAAACTTCATCGGCCGGACTACCGACGTCGCCGCGATTCAGGACTCTCGTGATTCCGGGGTTATTTGAGACGCATGTATAAAGTGTTTGCAGTTGCAATCTGTTCAGGCCATCTTTTTCAGCCTGTAGCGTCGCGACTTCGGCGATCAACCACTGGTAATTCGCTCGTTGCTCCGGTGACAGTCGCGCCAGCATCTGCGCGCTTGACACATAATTCCGATCCGCGACGCCCGCAGATACGGCAACTTCTTCTGCAGTCAGCGCGCGGTTGTAAAGCTGAGCCCGCTGGATCCGACCGGCGAGCATTCGATTACCTCCGACAGGACTGTGCCGCAAGCCGAATAGGATCTGAAACTGTCCCGCTGCGAACGAGTGTAAGTCCCCCTCAGGTCGATAGGACGTGCCGTACGGCACACCGTCTCGATAGCCAATGATTGTACCGTCTTTCTGATAGACGATCGCAAAATGCACGGCGCGTTCCTGCGCGTCAGCTTCGTCAGTGCCGTTGAAAGGCATCGTGCGCACAAACCCGTTGCTGCCAGCCATCCACTTTCGGGGCTCACGCTCGCCAAAGACGATGGCATCGAACGTCGCTCCGTCCAGCGTCTGCACGCCGATCACGCCACCGCCGCTCTGGTCCAGGTGATCAAGCTGCACCCATGCTTCGAGTGTCTTTTCGTGCAGATCGATCATGCCCGGTTGAGTCGCGACCCATGCGTCTTTGCCATCCAGAACAAGGCAGCCATCTTCGATCTTCGCGCTGCCGTGCGCGGTGGCATTGAGTGATCCGACATTGTCTTCGAAGTCGCCGTCGAATTCCCAGGTGGCCAGGGCCTGCGGTGGTTCCGGACGTGCTGCCGCTCCATTCTCGCGTTCTGCCAGAATCAGACTGCGGGCAGATTTTTCAATCGCGTCGCATGCGGTGCGGATTTTTGAAAGTCCAGACTCGATGTCTGCCAGACGCTGCTGTTGCTCCGCCGACAATGCCACCTGGACACTTCGTTCGCCATGCGTCACACCGGTCAAAGTCGCCGCGAGCTGGTAGTATTCCTTTTGTGAAATCGGATCGAACTTATGATCGTGGCAGCGAGCGCAATTTGCAGTCAGGCCGAGGAATGTCTGACCGACGATGCCGACCAGGTCTTCGATTTCATCCTGGGCCATCGACATTCGCATTGTGTCATTGGCGGGCAGTGTGGTGTTGTGCGGACCGGCGACAAGGAATCCGGTTGCCGTGATCGCGCTGAAATTGTCCGGCTGCTGGATGTCACCCGCAAGTTGCAAGCGGACAAATTCGTCGTACGGCATGTCCTGATTGAGTGCATCGATCACCCAATTGCGATACGGCCATGCGTTGTCGCGCGGCTGATCGTATTCAAAGCCGTTGCTTTCACCGAAACGCACGACATCCAGCCAGTGCCGAGCCCAGCGTTCGCCATAATGCGGTGACGCAAGCAAACGGTCCACCAGATTTTCCCAGGCATGATCAGACGTATCGGTCAGAAATGCGTTGATCTCTTCGGGCGTTGGCGGAAGTCCCAGCAGATTAAATGACAGACGGCGAATGAGCGTACGCTTGTCTGCTTCAATGGACGGGGCGAGGCCGGCTTCGTGGAGTTTCGCATGGACGAAGGCGTCGATGGGATTCGATCCCCAGCCGGAACGAGTCGTCGCTGGTGGCTGTGCATCGTGGAGTGGTTGTAAAGACCACCAGTCCGATCCTGCGCGGGCATCGGTGGAATAGCGAAACGGATCAATCGTTTCTGTGCCCCAGTTCGCTCCGTCCGCGATCCATGCCTTGAAACGAGCCTTTTCAGCAGCAGAAAGTGGCTTCTTTGGTGGCATCTGATCGGAATCGATATTTTGCCACAACTGGCTCTCTTCAAGACTCCCCGACTTGATTGCGATGCCGGATTCACCCCCGGCCATTGCGGTTGTGCGAGAAGACAGATCGAGCTTTCCTTTCGGCTCATTCCCACTGTGACACGTCAAACACCGCTGTGCAATCAACGGTGCGATGTGGTGATCGAAGTCCTGAGAAGTGACTTCATCCGCCCTGATCGGTACCGCAAAGGCAACGCAGGCAAGCAGCACGCAGAGTCCTGCAGTGCCGGGAGCCTCCAGCCTGCGAAATCTATCTGGATGGCAAGCTGGAAGCTTACCCCACGGAAATTGCATGGTGTGCTGACCGAGTGAACAAAGACATCGCATCCGACTGGCCCTTCCGTTGATGCACGGAATCGATAATCAAAGAGTTGACTGCGAAATTCTAGGGTTTCAATCGCGTTCTGCCGAATGTGATCAGCGACAATTCTCCGGGCCCAACCAGATTGAAGGGGCTTCTGTCGATTCTGGGTCCGGAGTTCGAACGTCCACAAAGACGGCCACGTTGCGACATCCGAAGATTTCCGGTGGTCACAGCAATGAGGATACAAAAAAAAACGGGGCACCCTGATAACAGGGTGCCCCGCTTTGATTTTGGTGGTTCATTCGATTCGCGACGACAAATCTGAGGAATCTATTTGATGTCGCAGCGAAGCGTCCGCGTTCAGGTCAGGCGGTAGGCTGTTTCACCGTGTTCCGTTACGTCGAGACCTTCTTCTTCTTCATGTTCGGTGACCGTGAATCCGATCGTTTTGTGGATCAGCAGGCCAAGGATGAGCGTCATCACGAACCCGTACACACCGGCCACGACAACGCCCTGCAACTGCACCATGAGCTGACCCATGCCGGCCGTAACCGAAACCGGGCGAATTACAAAGTAGCCGACCAGCAGAGCACCGGTTGCTCCGCCGACACCGTGGACACCGACGACATCGAGTGAATCGTCATACTTCAGGATCTGCTTCATCTGCACTCCGAAGAAGCAGACGACGCCGCCAATCAAACCGATCAGCAACGCGCTGCCCGGGCTGACATGTCCGGCACAGGGCGTGATCACGACCAAGCCAGCTACCATTCCGGAAGCGACACCGATCGCGGTCGGCTTACCGGCATGCCACCATTCGACCAGCATCCACGACCCGGCGGCCGCGCTGCCAGCGATCGCTGTTGTTGAAAACGCGAGGACCGCGACGGCCCCTGACACTGGAAGTTCGGCTCCTGGGATCGCAATCGCAGAACCCGCATTAAAGCCGAACCAGCCAACCATCAGGAAGCCGGCTCCCATCAGCGTCCAGCCGATGCTGTGCGGAAGGAATGGTCCCTTTGGAAATCCGTGACGCTTCGGCAGGATCAGAATCAGAGCGAGGGCCGAGGTACCGGCGAGGATATGCACAACGGTGCCGCCCGCGAAGTCGAGCACTCCCTTCTGGAACAGCCAGCCGTTGACGTTCCACACCCAGTGAGCAACCGGGTCGTACACAATCGTAGCCCACAGCACCGTAAACAAGCACCACGCACTGAACTTAACTCGTTCGGCGATGGCACCCACAATCAGAGCAGGCGTGATAATTGCGAACATCATCTGAAACATCGAAAAAAGCAACTCAGGAACGCCCGTTGGAGCAGCACCTGTCGTGTCGCCGCTGGTCACGATCTTGGCAAAGTAGTTGGGACTTGCCGGATCCGCATCCGAGAATCCTTTAAAGAACACGAGGCTGGAATCCCAACCCAAATAGCTCAACGCGGGCTTAACCGAACCATCTTCGTTCTTCCCGGCGTCCGAACTGATCGCCGATGGAACAGCAAATGTGAGACTGTATCCACAGGCCACCCATTGAATTGTGACAATGGGCACGCAGACCATCACGCACATAAACATATTGAGCACGTTCTTGGCTCGAACCATGCCGCCATAAAACAACGCGAGACCGGGTATCATGAAGAAGACCAGAGCTGAGCTGACCATCAACCACGTGGTCGATCCCGTGTCGATGGTGCCTGCGAGATGCGGGGCGGGAGCAGCGACTACCTCTGTGGTGACCACTTCCTCGCTCGTTACAACTTCGTCAGTCGCCGATGCTGTCGCACCTGCCGCGACAGGTTCCTGACCATAAGCTGCCCCCAAGGCGGCAACCAGAAAACAGATTCCGAACGAAGCCATTGTTATTGCATGCCGAAACCGGATCCAAAAACTGCCAATCATTGCGTTCTCCTCGCTTGCTCTCAGACTAAAATTGTGGATCCTTGAATTCTGCTTCGTTCGCCACCATGCAAACAAAATGACCTGCTGAGCGAATTTGCAAACGACGTGCCCGAATGTTCATATTGCATTTATGATTTAGTTGCAAATTATTGCAATCAAACTACTTACGTTTGTTATGACACATTCGTGTTCACCGTCGCGATATCAGGAATGCCAGCATGTGCATATATTACAAGCACGGGTGTTCATAAATCAGGCGTTTTAGTGGCGGCCGTTCAACGTCCTTGAGTCGAGAGTGTCGGGGAACGCCGAAGGAGCCATCAGCGGTCTGTGACTGAGTCTAAAATCCGAAGGGGGAGGCTTCCTGGAATGGCATGGACCTTGTAACGCGAAGCGTCAACGAGGGGCTTTGGCTGTTTATTTTCACCGAGAATTCCCTCGCTGACGCTTCGGGTTAGTGAATCCAGCATCAAACTGAGTGCCATTGGGCTAGCGCCCAATGGCTAATGGGCAGGAAACTTCTCACGAAAACTAGATTTCCACCGTTTGCTGAGCGGAAAGAATACCGCTTGCGGCGGTCAAGATGCCATGCGAAGCCCGACCTTTCTAAAAAACCGGGCCTCCCAGGTGCTCAATTATTTTGTGATTGCCGCCTCAAATGCGTCGCGAGTGGCTTTAATCTGCACGTCCGAAAGGTTCATGTAGCCGACTTTGCTCACCTGAGCCAAACCGTCGTTCAGGTAGAATCGCACGAAATCCTGAACGTCCTGGCGAGCCAGCGATGATTTCTTGACATAGATGAACAACGGTCGTGACAGCGGCGTGTATTCCCCTGATGCGACAGCTTCCGGAGTCGGAGCAACCCCCGCCGCCAAGTCATCAGTCGGAGAA
>JAYUVA010000732.1:0-2754 GCA_043754375.1 Candidatus Kuenenia sp.
TGGAGTCGTCTTTAGCCCCGACGGAAAGTGGCTGGCATCCGGCAGCGACAGTTACACGGTGAAAATCTGGGACGCAGAGAACGGTCAGGAGTCACTCAAATTGAGAGGGCACACTGCCGATGTGCGTCGTGTGGCGTTCAGCCCGGACGGGAAACTGCTGGCGTCGGCCAGCGATGATGGAACGGTGAAGGTGTGGGATGCCAGGCTTGGCCAGGATCTGTTGACATTGAAAGGGCACCGCTTCGAAATCCCTGACGTCGTGTTCAGCCCGGACGGGAAATGGCTGGCATCTGCTGGCGGTGATGATGAGACGGTCAAGGTTTGGGACGCTACAAACGGTCAGGAAATGTTCACACTGAACGGGCACTCCGACAATGTGACATGCGTCGTGTTCAGCCCGGACGGGAAACGTCTTGCGTCGGCCAGCGGAGATGAGACGGTGAAAATATGGGATGCCACGAATGGTCAGGAGGTTCTCACGCTGAAAGGGCACAGGTATGGCGTTATGAGTGTGGCTTTCAGCCCGGATGGCAACCGGCTGGTATCGGCAGGCCTCGAAGGCACGGTGAAGGTCTGGGACGCGAGGCCGTGGACGCCAGAGCTGCGTGCGGAGCAGGAAGCTTTGAGCCTGATCCATTTCCTGCGCGACCAAGGCCAACCCCTCGCAGAATTGCCAACCTCCATTCTGTCCGACGACACGATCAGCGAACGCGTGCGTCTGCGCGCCCTGCAATTCGCTCGCAACTGGATCGTCGAGCCGATCGACCCATCCAAATTAGCTCTCAGAGCCGCGGAAATGATTAAGCGAGGCGAGCTTGCATACGCAGTGCAAGCGGCCGACAAACTGCGTCAGTTGCAGCCGAAGGACAACGGCAACCTCTACAACGCTGCCTGCGTCTACGCTCTCTGTGCCGAGTTCGTCACCAAAGACAAATCCGCCCCGACCGAGGCCGAGAAGTTTGAGCGGCAGAAGTTCGTCAACCTTGCTATCGCGTGTCTGCAGGAAGCCATCGCCGCTGGCTGGGACGACTTCGATCACATGGGCAAAGACACTGACCTCGACGCTCTCCACGACCTGCAGGAATTTGAAGCACTCTTTCCGGAAAAATAATGCCAAACGAGTCGGAATCGTCGGCCTCAATCCTGTTTGTCAGCTGAGGGCGGCATCGTGGCCTCACCTGATTGATTGATTTCCCTTGCGTCGGTCGGCATCGACTGACGCGGCGAAGGATGTGGCGGCCATCGACCCTGTGTCCTTCGCCCCGAGCCTGTTCGGGCGACATATAGTCGGGCGTGCCAGCGTACTTCGGTCCCTTACCAATGTTCTCCTCCCGCAGTGCCAATCCGAAATCGACGACATATGGCTTCAAATTTGCTCATCACCTCTTCGGAGTGGCTGGTCCTCCGCAGGAAGGCGAGCCGCAGGAGCCTGACCCCAAATGTCGTTCCAAATGTCGTTCAACCTGCCATCAGCTTTGAACGAAACACGAAGAATGCGGCTCCCGGCAGGCACAGCCTGGCCCAGAGGTAGTCGAGCGTCAGCCTTTCTTTGGAATACAGCAGGACGAACGGAACAAAAACCGTCAGGGCGATGACTTCCTGAAGAATCTTTAGCTGCCCCAGACTCATGACTTCATTGCCGATGCGATTCGCCGGGACCTGAATCATGTATTCGAAAAACGCAATACACCAACTTACCAATGCGGCCACCAGCCATGGTCGGTCTTTCAGATCTTTCAGATGTCCGTACCATGCGAACGTCATGAAGATGTTGCTGAGAATCAGCAATCCGATCGTGGTCCAGACACGAGCCATGAATTTCTCCGTTGAATTTCGTGGTGCCCAATCGCATCAATTTTCCGAACCCCGTGGCAGATGACGTTCGAGGAATGCGGCCGACCATGCGGCGTAGCGGTTGTCTTCGATGGCCTTGCGAATCGCACGCATCAGATCCTGATAAAAGTGCAGATTATGGAGCGTCGCGAGCGTGCCATACAGCGGTTCATCCGCAAACAGCAAATGCCGCAGGTAGGCTCGACTGAATCCGCCTGCACAGCTGGGACACTCACACGAAGTATCGATCGGATAGCGGTCCTTACGAAACTTCTTGTCCTGCAATCGCATCTTTCCGTCCCACGTAAAGACAGTTCCCTCTCTGGCGTAGCGCGTTGGAATAATACAGTCAAAAATATCCATGCCACATTCCACTGCGGCGACCAAATCTTCCGGCAGACCAACTCCCATCAGATAACGAACCTGGTCGGACGGCATCAACGGTGCCGTGTGTCGCACGATCCGCACCATCGCGTCGTGGCCTTCGCCAACCGATACGCCGCCGATCGCGTAACCAGGCAGATTGAGTGAGGTGACCTGTCGCACGGCCTTTGATCGCAGATCCAGTTCCATTCCGCCCTGGATGATGCCGAACAAGTGCTGATGTTCCTGCAGTGGTGCGGCAGCACAACGCTTCAGCCAGCGGTATGTGCGATCAAGAGATTCGGACATGTATTTCGGCGGGTTCCAGGTTTTCAGCCTGCCGGATCGCGAGATCACCGAAGCAGGTGTCAGCTTTCAGTTTCGATCCGGGAAGAAAGACGGTGACACAACTCCCATGACGCTGTCGCCCGAAAGCGCGATGGACATTCAGCGGCGACTGGGGGCTGACATTGTGATGGCATTTGATGAATGCGTCGATCACCGCATGCCGCCGAAATACATGTCGGAATCTCTGGACCGCACATACCGCTGGCTGAA
>JAYUVA010000733.1:0-6233 GCA_043754375.1 Candidatus Kuenenia sp.
CCTCCGCACAATCGGAAGAGTCTGAATTTTTTTCCCGGTGTACAAACAACCTGCACGACTTTTGCGAAGGCAATGAATTGTCTCAGAGCGTGGCTCAACAAATTCCGAAACTCGGATAAGAGATTCGTTTTCAAAAACAGGATGCACAACAGTTGATCTGCATGACGGACTCTGCGGCGGCGCAAGGAAATTGCGCGATAATGACGATTGGTCAGCCGCCATTCACGGAAGAGACCACTTTTAACGATTTTCGCTGAAGTCAGGCTCCTTCCGTGATTCAATTGGTCCATCGATTTTCACTTGCGAGTATCCTCGCGGGCTCGATGCTGATCCTGTGTTCCGGTCCTGCCGCGAACTCGCAGCAGATCGTGCACCAGACGCTGCCGCTGGGGGAAACAGTTGTCCACAAAATTCCAACGCCGCCCACAGCCACGACAACCCCGGGATACTGGATTGTGGGTTCGCAGTCATCACCGCAGGACTTTGACGAATCGGCACCTGTATTCTGCCCCGGCGTAACGCGGTATGAACCGAGTACCGGGTTTCGGCAAGCAGACATGCAGGAGTTATTTCAGTCACTCCAGCCCGGTGTTCCAGTCTGCATTTTATGTCACGGCAGTTTTGTGAGTTGGCAGGATGTACTGGTGGAATCGCGTGAAACCTGGAAGTGGTTGCATCATGCGTGTCCGGATCAGCCTATTCAAATGATCCATTTCTCATGGCCGAGTGACCGACCAGTTTTTTCGCCCGTCATTCAGCTTGACGTCAATCGGCTTGGGCGTCGAGCGGGAAGGAATGGCTTCTACGTGGCCAGCCTGGTGCAGCAGATTCCTTCGGAATGCCCAGTCTGCCTGATCGGCCACAGTCATGGGACACGTGTCATTGCATCGGCATTGCACCTGACGGCTGGCGGTTCAGTTGAGGGCTATGTACTGGCGCCCGGTCAGTTTTCGCAGCATCGACTGCGTGCTGTCTTTGCGGCATCAGCGATGGACCATAAGTGGCTGAATCCGGATGAACGCTACGGACGCGCTCTGTGTGCGGTCGAAGGTGTGCTGAACCTTAAAAATTCGTGTGATCCCGCTTTATTCATCTATCCGCTGCGACGACCGTTCTGCTGCGGGGCACTGGGCTATACGGGGATTACGAGGAGAGACAGAAGTCTCCTGGGACCAGGTGGCCACAAAATCCAGGATCTGGATCTGACCGAAGACATCGGAATCGGTCATCACTGGCCCAACTACTTCAGGCGTCCATGGCTGGCTCGTGCCATCCGGAGCTACCTGTTCTTTGGCGAACAAACGGCGAGTCTGTAGCGTACAGACTTCATGCTCGCCACGTTTGGAAACCTTGGCAAAGGCTGACTGCATCCGGTTGATCGAAGTGCTTTGGCAAGGTAAAAGTTGGCTTCTACCACCACAACATTTCGAACTGAACCACAACCGGAGAATCTGCATGAATTCAGAATCTGCCATTCGCGAACGCAAAGACGCCCTCCGCAAGCAGGCACACGCGAACCGAAACGCTCAGGAGAACAAGGACGAACTCAGCCGCCGCATTGTCGGTGCGTTTATGTCGTTGCCTGAGTATGCAACGGCTGAAACGGTCATGTTTTACATCGACGTCCGCAGTGAAGTCAGAACTCGGCATGATCTGCAGCAGGTGTTGCTGTCCGGCAAAACGATCGTTGTGCCGTGGTGCAACGCTGCCGGCGAACTGGAATTGTTCCGCCTGGATTCGATGGACGAGCTGGAAACCGGCATGTACAAGATCCTTGAACCGCAGGCAGCACTGCGTGGTTTGCCCGAAAAACAGGTCAATGTCGAAGCGCTGGATCTGATCATGGTACCAGGCGTCGGATTCGATCGTCGCGGAGCTCGCACAGGACACGGCAAAGGTTACTACGACAAGTTACTGCAGCATGCTCGCATGAACACGCCGCTGATTGCGCTTGCGTTCGAATGCCAGTTATTCGATGAAATTCCGGTGGCTGATCATGATATCTTCATGGACAAGATCATCACGGAAGACCACGTCTACACAGGTCGCGGTCGCGGTTAGGTCCCTGTCGTTTCCAGAGTCATGCAATCCACAGGATGTAACAGCGTCTGATGTCAACGATCGTGGAAGATACCTACGCCGAAGCGTTCCGCAGTGTGTACGTCGAGTTTCTGATTACTGCTCGTGACCGAAAGTGGCTGGATCACGCGATCAGCGCGGCAACCGGCTGCGGCTCGTCTACGATCAGGTGCGACTGTGAAGCTGGACTGGATCGTTATGTCGGTCCTGGTGGCGACGAATCATTTCAGACTCCCGATGGCAGACCCGGAGCAATTTGCCAGTTGCATGTACCGCGATTCTGGAAACACCGGATTGATGCTCTGGAAAAGACTCTATTGACCCGCGTGAGTCAGAACGTGCTGACCTGTCCGACCGCGCGCTGTTTTTCGCTCAGCGACACAGAACCGTATTACCGCCTTGGTCGTAAAGTGGCGTTTTTCGGCGACGGATTTGAGCGGCTTGAAGACAGATTTGGCAGGCGGATGTGGGTGTTGCCGACAATGGGCGGTGACTTTTGCATCGATCGACGATTCAGCTATCACGACGGGATCATGGGCGGCAATCTCTGGTTTATGGCGACCTCGGAAGAGGCCTCTCTGGAAGCCGCCGAGCGGGCCGTTGCCGCATGTCAGCACGTTCCCGGCGTGATCACTCCGTTTCCTGGAGGTGTCGCAGCCAGCGGTTCCAAAGCCGGCAGTCGGTACAAATTCCTGTTCGCAAGCACCAACGATTCGTTCTGTCCGACTCTGAAAGGCCGCGTGGGCGTTGAATCCCTGATCCCGGACGGAGTTCAGTCGGTCATGGAGATTATTATCAATGGCCGCGATCTGGCCACCGTGAGTGCCGCGACTCGTGATTCTATCCAGGCGGCGTCAAACGTCGCAGGGGTCGTGCATATCACTGCAGGAAACTACGGCGGTCGACTTGGTAAGAGCTGGATCTGGTTGATCCCTGAAAACCATCCTGAAACGCAGGCTTGAAGCAATGCCGTATTCGATCGCTTCCTTAACCCGATAACCTTACCGAAATGAGTACGAAAGGGTCGGGACCAGTGATAGACTTCGGGACAACTTTGTAAACCTGCTGACGTTGGCCTTCATTTGTGAATTTATGAAAGTCGCCCTGTTCATTCCTTGTTACGTCGATCAATTCTATCCGCACGTCGGAATGGCGACGGTGTCGGTACTGGAACATTTCGGCGTTGACGTTGAGTTCCCCACAGAGCAAACCTGCTGCGGGCAGCCGATGGCAAACAGTGGCTACATGGACCAGGCCAGACCGCTCGCCCGGAAATTCATTGATGTGTTTGACGGGTACGACTACATCGTCGCGCCGTCCGGCAGTTGCGTATCGATGGTCCGCAACCACTACGAACACTTGTGCGACCACGATGATCACCGTTCGGCCACGGTCCGTCAGCGGACGATGGAGCTGAGTGAGTTCCTGACGGGTGTCTTAAAGGTCAGCGAGATCAACGGCCGGTTTCCGCATCAGGTGGGCCTGCACCAAAGTTGCCACGGTCTGCGGGAACTGCGACTGGGGCCATCCTCGGAAGTGATGACTCCCAGGAAAAATTTTGTCCAGAGCCTGCTCAATCACTTCGACGGCATTCGCTTTTCGGAACTGACACGGAAAGATGAATGCTGCGGATTTGGCGGCACGTTCGCCGTGGCGGAAGAAGCCGTTTCCTGCATGATGGGCGATGACAGAGTCAACGATCACATCCACGCCGGCACTGAAGTCCTTACGGCAGGGGACATGTCCTGCCTCATGCATCTGGAAGGCATCATCCGCCGCCGGAAGATTCCGATGCGCGTCATGCATTTTGCCGAGATCATGGCGGAGGCGATTGCAGGTTGAACTGAGATTTGAGATTCCAAAACTGACAACTGACAACTGACGACTACAAACTGAAATCTTGTCCCCCATGCCCCATCCAGCTCTTGCCAAACAATTCATCGTCAATCGTGATCGCGCGCAGTGGCACGACAAAGCGTTGTGGTTCGTGCGCGAGAAGCGGGATCGCATGGCGGCGGCGGTGCCGGAATGGGAACTGCTGCGAGAGACCGCATCAGCGATCAAGTCCCACACTCAGTCGCGACTGGCAGAGTACCTGGAACAGTTTGAAGCGAACGCAAAAAAGCTCGGCGTCTACGTGCATTGGGCGACTGATGCCGCCGAACACAATCAGATCGTGCTCGATATTCTGCAGCGTCACAAGGTGCAGCGACTGGTGAAGAGCAAGTCGATGCTCACGGAAGAATGCCATCTCAATCCGTTTCTCGAAAAGCATGGCATTGAGGTTGTCGATACGGATCTTGGCGAACGCATTGTGCAACTTCGCGAAGAAACGCCCAGTCATATCGTGCTGCCGGCCATTCACATCAGGAAGGAAGAAGTCGGGGAATGTTTCCATGAGCATCTGGGAACAGAAAAGGGAGCGTCGGATCCTGCGTATCTGACTGAGGCCGCTCGGCACCATCTCCGCGAACGTTTCTGCAAGGCCGATGCAGGCTTGACTGGCGTCAACTTCGCGATCGCAGAAACCGGCGGTATCGTGATCTGCACGAATGAAGGAAATGCGGATCTGGGGGTGTCACTTCCAAAGCTGCACATTGCATGCATGGGGATTGAAAAGCTGATTCCTCGTGCTGCTGATCTGGGCGTCTTCCTGCGTCTGCTTGCGCGTTCTGCCACCGGTCAGCCGATCACGACATATTCATCGCATTTTCACGGGCCCCGGCCAGGTTGTGAAATGCATATCGTGTTAGTCGATAACGGACGGACAGAGATTTTGAAAATGCCGGAGTTTCGCAGCAGCCTCAACTGTATTCGCTGCGGTGCCTGCATGAATACATGTCCGGTGTATCGCCGCAGCGGCGGTCACAGTTACGAATCGACGGTGCCCGGGCCGATCGGTTCCATTCTGACGCCGATTCAAACACCGGAGAAGCACAGCACGCTACCCTTCGCGTGCAGTCTTTGCGGCTCATGTACTGATGTCTGTCCGGTGAAGATTGACCTGCATCATCAGTTGTTTGCCATGCGAGGATTCCTCGACCGCAGGCGACTGATCGGTGGAGCAAAGAAACTCTCAATGAAGGTTGTGTCTGTCGTGTTATCGCGAACGTGGCTCTTCAATTTCCTGGGAAAATGTGCCAGAACATCGCTGCGAATACTGCCCCGTTTCATGATCTACAATCCGCTCAATACCTGGGGCAGGCAACGCGATCTGCCAGATCCTCCCAAAAAATCATTCCGGCAACAATTCGCCGCACGGCCCAAGCGAGATTCCTGACGCCAACTGCCAACTGCCTTCTGCCTTCTGCCAACTGCCAACTGCCTTCTGCCTTCTGCCTTCTGCCATGCCTTCATCCCGCGACACGATCCTCCGCAAAATCCGATCGGCTCTGCCGCAATCGTCACCACTCCCGGATCTGACAGCGCTGACGCATTGGCAGACGTTCGCCGATCCGGCGGAACAGTTTTCTGCAGTTTTGAAGCTCATCGGCGGCGAAGCTGTGCGCGTCAGAAGTCTTGCCGACGCTGACGCACATCTTCGGACACAGGATCACTGGGTCAACGGAAAAATTCGCTGCAGCGTCGTTTCGGGTATTGGTGATTCGACGTTCGATCTCAACGCGATTGAAGATCCGCATGAACTTGAAAACGTGGATTTTGCGGTGTTGCAGGGACATTTTGCAGTGGCTGAAAATGGGGCCATCTGGGTCACCGACGACACCGTGCGGCATCGAGTCCTGTATTTCATTCCGCAGCACATCGCGATCGTTGTTCCGGCATCACAAGTTGTCAGCAATCTGCATGAAGCGTACGCGAGAATCACCGTTGGCCAACACGCCTTCGCAGGTTTTATTGCCGGCCCGTCCAAGACCGCTGATATTGAACAGTCCCTCGTGATCGGCGCTCACGGAGCCAGATCACTCATCGTGTATCTGGTGGATGATCTGTTGATATGTACCTCACGCGGCCACGAATGACACATTTTCGAGATTCTGGAAAGCGACAGATCCGGTGGGCGTTCAGGCTGTCCGTGACATATTTGCGTGCTATTGATTCGGTTGTCCCACATTCGGTTGTCTCCCTGCGTCGCATGAAATCGACAACCGAATGGGGACAACCGAATGGACAAAATCGCCGGAAACACTTCCGTA
>JAYUVA010000734.1:0-5724 GCA_043754375.1 Candidatus Kuenenia sp.
CTGGTCGGTGGTGGCTCCGTGCGTTGCCCAGCGCGTGTGGCCGATTCCTACGTGGCCACGAATGGGCTGCGACTGAATCAGACCGGCAAGTTCCAGCACGCGGCCGGCCTTCCTGCGCACGGAAATTCCGCCTTCGTGCAGGACCGCGATCCCCGCGCTGTCGTAGCCTCGGTATTCAAGCCGATGAAGACCTTCCACCAGAAGATCCGACACGGAACGAAATCCTACGTAGCCCACAATTCCGCACATGCGCCATTCCTTCTGCAGACCCAATTATCCGCGCTGATAATTCGAACCGATTTCCAGCGGCGGATGTTCAGAAACGTACGCCAAACACCCTGTTCTGGTCAACGTCGAACAGAGGCAACGGAGTACTCATCGAGCAATCCAAAAGTGGCGATCCGCTGACAAGACCGTGCAATGTGTCAATCGCCGCGATGATACGGCAGATTCTGCCGGTTGGTCAGTTGTGGTGATGATTAAGCATCTGGGTTGAGTCTACCCCAAAATCAAACTTTGACGTCGCGCGAGTCCGTGATAAAGACGGATCGGGCGATGCAGCACTGTCGCTCCGCCGACTCAATCCCGCGAACCAGGCGTCACTTTCACGGTAATTTCTTTGCCCGCACGCAGCACCGTGATTTCTGTTTCCTGACCAGATTTGAGTGCTTCGATCGCATAAGTGTAATCGTAAATATTCTCAATCGCTTTGCCGGAGAGTTTTATGATGACATCGCCGCCCTTGACTCCCGCGACCTCGGCCGGTCCGCCCTTGGCAACGCCGGACAGCATCACGCCTTTGATGTCCGACTGTGCGTAGTCCGGCACTGTCCCCAAGTAAGCTCGCAAAGCGGCGCGGCGCTGACCGTCTTTCGGTCGTTCCTGCGCGACATAGACCGGAGGTTGTTCCGTTGCGATCAGGTGTCGGCAAACCAGACTCATCAGGTTGGCGACTTTGGCGATGCCTTCATAGTTGAGTTTTTCAGGCGTGTCCCGAGGCGTATGATATTCGCTGTGGTTGCCAGTGAATGCAGACAGGATCGGAACGCCGTGCAGGAAAAAGACACTGGCGTCGGTCGGCAGATAACTGTCGTCCTGAAGTGTCAGCGAAAGGCCGAGCGGCACGTTGGCCTGTTCGATAATCTTCTGCCACGCCGCAGAGGAGCCAATCCCCTGCAGCACCAGTTTCTCCTGCAGCCGACCTACCATGTCCATGTTCAGACAGGCTGCAACGTAAAGACTTAAGCCGCCCGTATTCGGTCCGGCGAGGTCATCGGCTTGCTTAGCGGGCTCGTCAGCCGCACTCTCGCTGCCTTCCACGGCCGCCGCGTGTTGCGAAAACAGAGTTTCGAGACTCTTTACGTAGTGACTGGAACCCAGCAATCCCAGCTCTTCGCCGGACCAGGCTGCAAACACGATATCCCGCGAACCGTGAAGTTTGCCTGCATCTTTCGCGAGCGCCATGGCTTCGGCGATCTGCATCATGGCCGATACACCCGAGGCGTTGTCGTCGGCTCCGAAGTGAATCTGAGAAGGCTCATCACCGCGTGCAAGTGAGTTGCCACTTGGACCAGTGCCAAGGTGATCAATGTGCGCGCCGACAACGACGATCTGGCCAGCCTGAGATTCGTTGATCTGCAATCGTCCGAGGACGTTTCGTCCGGTCTTCTTTTCCTGTTGGATGTCGATGTTGCCTGAGATCTTCAGTCCGTCCAGCGGGAACCCCATCGCTGCTTCACCAGAATCCATCTTCTGTTGCACGGAAGCCAGATCTTTGCCGCGTTCCGCGAACCATCCAGCGGCAACGCTGTCCGCGACACTGATGACCGGTAGTCCAGAACCTGCCAGTGATCCGTCAAATTGCAGCGGCACGAGCTGTTCTTTCACACCGGATGTCGGGCCGCTGACGACAATCAACCCTCGCGACCCCATGTCGCGCGCCTGCATTGCTTTGAACCGCAGGCTGGAAAAGCGAATAAAATGCTGTCGCTGTTCTGGCGTAAAGTTTTCCGGCATGAATCGAAAGACGACGACCCATTTGTCTTTGACCTCCAGATGCACAAAGGAATCGTACTCTTCGATGCCGTCCAGCGCCGGGGCTCGAATGCCGTAACCGGCGAAGATCACGTCCGATGCCTCAACGCTGACCGAACTGGAAAATGCCAACGGACGCCAGTCGGCCTCCAGAGTCAATGATTCGGCTACTCGGTTTTTATCACCAGCAGTGCTCTCAACAGTCAACACGTTGTTCGCGCCTGCTGAAACACCGGAGGTAAATTCAAACTCCTGGAAGTATGTATCCTTGTCGCCCGCAGGTAGCAGTCCCATTGTCTCAAAGTTCAACGCCACATAATTCGTGGCAAGTTGCTCACCCTTCGTTCCGGTCAGACGGCCCCCAAGTTGGGGACGGCACAGGAACTCGACATGCCGCACAGCATCAGCCGGGGCGAAATCGCCGCGTGCTTCGGGCGTCAATGCCATCACACGCTGGACCTCAGCTTCCGAAGCAGCGGCGGGAGATGCTGGTTTCAACTCGAGCAATTCCAGGGCTCGTGCGTGATTCCAGTCAGCCATGAAGATCTGCGATTGCTTTGTCACCGTGCGGTTCGTGGTCCATGCCAGATGATCGCCGTCAGGGCTGAAAACCGGAAGCCCATCAAACCCCGGCGTATGACTCACGCGCACCGGTTCACGTTGACCAGCCGCATCAACCATGTAGAGTTCGAAATTTGCAAAACCGTGGCGATTGGTGGTGAAGATCAAATACTGCCCACCAGGGTGATAAAACGGTGCCCAAGACATGGCACCCAGATGCGTCAGTTGCTGTTGGTCGCTGCCGTCGATGTTCATCGTCATGATTTCCGCCGTCGCGCCGTTTTCAGCAAATCGCCGCCAGCAGATGCGATTTCCGTCCGGGCTGAAGAACGGACCGCCGTCATAGCCGGGAGTTGTCGTCAGACGTTTGACGTCAGACCCGTCAGCCTTCATCACGTAGATCTCGTTCGCCCATGCCGGATCGGTTTCGAAGGCTGTCCGTTGATCGGCATTCAATTCACCTTCGTACGCAGATCGATTCGAAGCAAACGCAATCAACGATCCGTCCGGCGACCAGGATCCTTCCGCATCGTATCCGCGAGCGTCGGTGAGTTTGCGATACTGTTTTGTCGCCAGTTCGTATTCGTAGATTTCATAGAACTCATCATAATCCCATGAGTAGCGTCGCTCATTTCCGGAAGCTCTCAGTTCAATCTCTTCCTTTTGCTCCTGTTCGGCGGCTGGGTCATCCTGAGTCGATGCGAAAAGAACTTTCTCTCCGTTCGGATGAATCCACGCGCAGGTCGTTTTTCCGGTGCCGGGCGAAATGCGCTCAGTGTCGCCGCTGTCCAGATCCATCAGATAGATCTGGAAAAAAGGATTCCCTGGTTCACGTTCGCTCTGAAAAATCATCCGGCGACCGTCGGCACTGAAGTAGCTCTCTCCTGCACGGCGACCTTCAAACGTCAACTGCCGAGTGCGGTTAATCAGCCTGCCTTCGAGAGCGATCGCTTCGTGCGGGGCAGATTCCGTGATGTCGGTGACGGGCGTCTGGGCCGTCGCGGACTGCGCGGCGATCGACAGCGTTGCGACAACGGCGCTCGACAGAACTAAGCGAAGCACTCGAACTGGGCGAGGAAGTTGGGACACGGAAAATCCTTCGGCTAAAACAAAACAGCCCGCGAGGCAAAAACCGCGCGAGCTGTTGAGGTATTACGTTCAGTAGCCATGGTTGGCCAGTAGCCAGTCGTCCATAGCTTCTATTCCTGTCGCCTGGACATTCATGTCCGAGTTCCTGCCAAAAAGCATCCCGCTGGCGCCGGACTCTCGCAGCACAAAAGTCTTCAGCTGCGACGATATTCCTTTGGCCATCCGACGGACATGAATGTCCATCGAACAGTATTCGCCCTTTATTAGTGATCTGGCAGTGCGAACGGATCTGTTGCAACTGGCTTCGTGATGCCACCGCACCGAATAAGTCGAACAGGAACCCGGCGGGTGACCACCGTTCCATTTTCGAGGACTTGGATTTTCTTCAGATTCTGACGGTAAACGCGTTTGCTGATGCCAGTCGTCTTGCGTCCGTTACCGCCCAGATACTTAGCCTTGCCGCGTTCAACTTTCTTGTTGCCTCGGCCCGGTTTCAGGTCTCCGTACAACTCGAACTGAGCTGCACGCTTGATGCGCTTATTTTTCTTCAGGGTACTCATGTACAAGACAGTTTCTGATCAGAGGGTGAGGGCATTCCCAGTGGAAAGGGCGAAGGATAATCGGATATCCGTCTCAGTTCAATTGAGTTTTGATCCTGGGAATTCGCACGAGTGGCCTGTCAAGCCAACGAATTGGGGTTGAATCAGTAGGCCGGACCAAGCGGAGCGCCGTTCCGGCAGGTCCGCTCGATGCCGGAACGGCGCTCCGCTTGGTCTGGCCTACTCCAAAATGATGTCTTCACAGGGCACAAATCCCAGTATTTTCAATAAAAAAGCGAAGTTCCGAAGAGGAACCTCGCCCAGAGATTTCGAGAAAACGCAGTGTTTTCAGGACTACTCAACGACTTCATTGGTGCCTGGAAGTTCACCAGCTTTGATGAGGTCACCAAAGGTCTTGCCTTCGGTTTTGCTCTTTTCGCCTTCTGCTTTGGTCAAAGCTTCTTTGATCTTAGCTTCATCAGTCAAGTTTTTCTTCTCCAGCTTGCCAGCAACTGCAACGCCGTAATTGTTTCTTTTCTTCTTATCTTTGTCAGGATGGCAGACCGCGCAGGTCAGCTTGCCATCGGTCCCGTGCTTTTTGGCAAGGTCAGGATAGGTTGAATTGATAACGTCCTTGTACTTCGGGCGAGCTGTCGCTTCGCCACCAGTGACAACGAACATTGACGCAGCGAGCACGCCAGCTACGACAAAACGCACAGAATTCTTCACAGTCAGCATTAAAACCTCCAGGAAACGATTGATGCAACGTTTGCCACCACTTAGCGACACATTCTTCGACGAGTGGAAGTAAAAATCAACACACCCGTCGAAAAATGCTTCGCACAATGACCGTTTTTACGGTTGCCACGGTCGGTTTGTCAATCGACCTGCGGGGCGGAATCATATTGTGTTTTTCCGGTGACTTACTCGTTTCTTATGTTTTTTCCGTGAAAATGCTTGGGAAACCGCCGGAATACTCTGTGGTAAATATTGATAAAATGAGATGAGTGGGAGGCTTGAAGTGGGTTGTGATGAGGAATCCTTATTCAAACGCTTTTGCTCTGATCCTTGAACGGGCAGACCGAGTTGGCCATGATATCACTGAATTTTTAATTGGACTGTTTGACTTTCTCATCAAAGACCCCATCCGACCTGGTGATTGTCGTTTTAGCCTACTATCGTCGGCATTTTCGTTTAACGGCGAGCCGCAGGCGTAGGCGAAACTTGGCAGCCACGCCTGCGGCTTGCCGTTAAACGATTAAAAACGGCAGTCCCCTTGTCCGGTTGGTCAAAGAGTTGGTGGGCTTGCAGACAACGCCACCCCAGTGATTGCTCCCAACTCTCGAATTCCTCAGCCTACGGCGGAGGAATGCGAGAATCGACCGTTATGCGTCGATCCCGCAATTTGCGAATGCTCAAAGATTGGCCGACCGTGAGCGAGAACCCTTAATGACGATTCGAACCACATTTGTGATTCTTTCAATGTTCCTCGCCACTACGG
>JAYUVA010000735.1:0-2593 GCA_043754375.1 Candidatus Kuenenia sp.
TGCCACGGCCGCTGATGTCGCCATCGTCCGAGTTGATGCGTCATCGACTCGCCAGCAAGAACAGCTCGCCACCGCCAACTTCCAGAATGCCCTCCGCGACCTCGCGCGGCATCTAGGGATACAACCGAATTCGCTGCCCAATGTTGTCGGCGATCTCCATGAGTTTCGATGGCAACTGCCAGATTTCTCCAGCCAGCACGCAGAGTCTCCACAAAACGACTGGAATCATGCCGTCATCAATTCAACCAAAGCGACAGTGGGATGGGCGATGGCACGGCCGGATGTGATGGCAGCACGATCTGAAGTGGACGTAGCAAGAGCCAATCTCGGGCTCGCCAGCGCAGCGAAGACACCCGATCTGCAGGTCGGTCCCTACTATCAGGCGACGGCCGACAACACGAGCTTCCTCGGCTTCAGAGCACAAATGGACCTGCCGGTTGTCAACAACGGAGAACCGCTCGAACGCCAACGACTGGCTGAACACCATCAGCGAATCACGGCCTGGCATCAAGCCCAGCGTCGAGCGGAGCTGGAAGCTACAGCCGCTATGGATCGCTACGCTGACTCTCTTGCCGCCGTTGAGACGGAGACATCGGATCAACAGTCGTCCGATCTTCCAACAGAACTCAAGGGCCTGGAAAAGCAGTTTCTGGCGGGCGAAGTGGATGTGGTTAGAGTCGTGCAGGCTCGAAACAGCCTCATCCTGAATCGCCGCGTCCGACTCGATCTTCTGAACGAACTCAGCCAGGCCGCCGCCGGCCTCGTCGGTGCCACCGGTATTCCTATCGAGACCATCGTTCAACTCGATGATCAGCCAAAGAAAGCGTCAGATCAATGAATTCCGCGATGGTTCACAGAAGGGGACTTGGTTGTCGTCACTTCATCAGGCTGTGAGAACATCTACCCACCCGAACTGACGGACCTGTTGCCGAGAGATGGCTGACTCAGGACGGTAAACACCATCGGAAAATCGACACCCCGAGACGAAGAACAAACCCGCGCCAGATTCCAAACTTCGCCAAATTCGCGACAACCGTGGACCGTTAAAATCAGGTCTGCGCATACCGGACAGCAGCAGTACTTTTGAACCGGAGTCACACTCCATGTCTCCTTCGGTCACATCGTACGGCACCGTTCAGAGATTATCGCAGAGTTCCCAGTGTTCTA
Source organism: Candidatus Kuenenia sp. (assembly GCA_043754375.1). Taxonomy (GTDB): domain Bacteria; phylum Planctomycetota; class Planctomycetia; order Planctomycetales; family Planctomycetaceae; genus SXXK01. The sequence goes on from JAYUVA010000735.1 coordinate 1,168, forward strand.
TATGGTTTCCGTATTCTGAAATAGTTCAGAGAAAGTATGAAAATTCATGGTTGCAGGTGTGGCCACACCCGCTCAGTCGACGACTGGCGGCACTGCTGCGTCATCTGATGGCAACGTCCATTCCTGCTTCCCTTGCCTGCAACTCCGCAGCCAACTCCACCAAATCAAATGCGGTGAAGATAATCGCCGCCCACATCACAGGCGTTATGCCACGAACCGCCTTTGGAGGTTCTGGCGGCGTTGATGGAGCATCGTCAGGATTCATGCGGTGCAGTCGAGAACGCCACGGAGCCGGAAACGGCTTGCTCACTCAGGACACGCCCGCCTGAGTGGTTTGGGCTGGAGCGGTTTCATGCCGACGTCGCGATCATTTTTGCCGCTTCGTCAATGCAAACATGTCGTCGTTTCGACTGCGCAGTCTGACGGGAGTTCGAGCACTCATGAATCAAATTGTTAGCTGCGTCAGCGTGCCGGACCGGAGCGTCCGAGTGCGCATCTGACAATCGATGTTGACCACTGCTCGGAATTGTTGAATGGCTCCTGCGGCGTCAACCTGTCTCTGGTCTGTGGATCGCCATCGGTGGGTCGTCCCTGCTGCCGACCGAGCTGCCATTGGCTGCCACTCGCATTGGTCAGGGACTGAAGCGAAGTTACGCTGCGGAAAACAAATGGGTTGGTTGTTGATCACCGCGCCAGTATCCTTCGCAATCATCCGTTTGTCCCGGAGTTGCAGTTCATGGCCGATGTCACGCAAATCTTGTCGCAAATTGAATCGGGCGATCCGTTGGCGGCGGAAAAGCTGTTGCCACTGGTTTATGCCGAGCTGCGGAAGTTAGCGGCGGCCCGGATGGCGAATGAACGGCCGGATCATACGCTTCAGGCGACAGCCTTAGTGCATGAAGCGTACGTCCGGCTCGTGACATCGCCACAGTCGTGGGAAGGACGAGCTCACTTTTTTGCTGCGGCCGCAAGTTCGATGCGAAGAATTCTGGTGGAATGGGCTCGTTCGCATCGGTCGCAGAAACACGGAACCCGGGACCGAAGCATCGACGTGAATGAATTCGCGTCCGCAGAAGGCACGAATCCAGACATGATTCTGTCACTGGATGAATCGCTGACGAAGTTGGCAGCGGTGGATGCTGAGGCCGCAGAACTGGTCAAGCTGCGATTATTTGCCGGACTCTCGGTCACCGAGTCGGGCAAGGCTCTAAGTCTCTCCCGCTCAAAGGCTTATGAAGCCTGGGAGTTCGCTCGTGCGTGGTTTGCCGCGGACGATTTTGACGGAATTGAAAAATAAACCCGGAATTCCCCGGACGGTTGGGGCGCCGATTTCGCATTGAGCCCCGCAGATCGTGTCGGACGAGCGATAGTCGCCTTTCATCTCAAGTCTGCGAAATACCGGGAATTCGGTTCAGGCCGTCGCAGG
>JAYUVA010000736.1:0-2764 GCA_043754375.1 Candidatus Kuenenia sp.
AACAGCAGACTTAAGTCCTCCCGGTACTGAGGTGTTCGAATGTAGGTATGTAGGATGGACATTCATGTCCGTCGTATGGCCAAAAAACGCTGTCAATCGGAAGGATGGTCGTGACTCGACAGCCGTTCGTCAGCGGGACGCCATCTGGCGAATCTCCCGGACACGGATGTCCAGGCGACAGGAATCGCACTCCCGGTGGATGACAGCCATTTCTCGAACGGTCTAATTCGCCTGTTAAGACGTCAACGGAGTAGAATGTGTTCAAGTTCCGGCAGATCGCCTTGATTCTCCTGTCAGCACTGCTGCTGAATTTTGCCGACGCCGATGATCCGGGTGGTCAACTCCGGATCATAGCGACGCAACAGAAGAAACCGCTGCCGGGCACGGTCCGATTCAAGAATGGCCTGCAACTGTCGGGCATGTGTTCCAAAGAAAGCCTGCTCAATCCCGACGCTCCGGCCACTCCACTGGAATTGCGGATGGTGGATCAACGGGCACGGCAGATTTTTTCATCGAACCGCCAGGCGGATGTTCCAGTGGTCGATCAGACTCAATGGGACGTTCTGACGTTCACCATTCCGCAGAAGTCCGTGTCCCACGACGCATTACCACAGGGCTTTCCTCAAATGGGTCCGTTTGACGCAAACGGCATTGCAGACGGCATCATTCAATTGCCGGACGGCGAGGAGGAAAAGATCAGCGTTGGGATTGTTTCTGTGAATGAACTTTATGCAGAGGTCCGTTCGCTGACTCATCGCTGGAACTATGCGATTTCGTTCGATGCAATTCCCCGCGACAAGCTCGTCAGCATCCTGCAACAGGAGCCGGAATTCCAAACGAAGGCATACCGCAGGCTGGAGATGATCCGGATGCTGATCAGGGGAAACCGGATTCTGGAAGCTGGGGAGGTACTGCAATCGATGAAGCGGGACTTTCCGGAACTCAAGGATCAGCAGGCAGAATATCAGCAGTTAATTCGTGAAGAGCTGGCGCGGCAGATTGCGACAGGTATTGAGAAATGCAGCGAGGTCGGACAACATCGAACCGCTGTCGAGTACGCGCGGCGTTACCCTCAGGAAAATCTGACGCCGGAAACTCTGGTACGTGTCAGTCAACTGACAAAGCATTATGACGACATTGATCGCCGCATTGCCTCAATCCGTCTGGCACTGCCGAAACTGGCTGGTTCACTTGAAGACGTACCACTGCGAACACAGGCGCAACAGGCAGCTCGAAACGTCGTCGATCATCTTGATGCTGACACAATCGATCGCTGTGCAGCGTATGAACTTATCGCGGATGCGGCGGACCTTCCGCCAGCGAACAAATTGGCAATGGCGATGTCCGGCTGGCTGATGGGAGCGGAATACTCCATTCAGAATCTGCCGGAAGCACTGGCGCTGTTTGAAGGACGGCTTCTGGTGATTGACTTCCTGACGACGGACGAAGACGAGGTCGATCAACGTCGCACTCTTGTAAATCGTTTGATCAAACTGGAAGGCATGAGCGCCAATCGAGTGGCCGCGATTGTGCGTAACGTCACATCCCCACTGCCGATTGCCGTGGCGTTCGATACGGAAGGTGCGATTGGTCGATTTCTCATTCCCGCGACAGAGGATTCAGCCGGCGCAATTGGGTTTGTGCCGCCGGAGTACCATGAATCTCGCCAGTACCCATTGGTAATCGCTTTTCCAGGGGAGTTTGCGACGCCGGAAAATTACCTGGTCTGGTGGCAATCTCAGGCTGAACAGTCCGGCTCAATCATTGTGGTGCCGCAACTCTCAGAGGACGGAGCAGTCGCTTATGGAGCATCGGCCGCAGAACATACCCGGTTCCTGAACTTTCTGCGCAAGTTGAAACTCGGTCTGCGGATTGATGATGATCGTGTTTTTGTGGCAGGGCACGGCATCGGTGGGGAAATCGCGATGGATATGGTGACGTCGCATCCTGATCTGTTTGCCGGAGTAGTCTCTATCTGCGGACTTGGCCGAAAACATTTGCAGTGGACCGTTTGGAATGCTGTTAACGTACCGTGGTATGTTGTCGTGGGCGACGGTCAGGGCGGCTGGTATGAACGTGCCGGAATCATTTTGACGAAACTGATGAAGCGTTCTGATGACAGTGGTCAATTCTGCGACGCCATGATTGTTAAGTATCTGAATCGAGGCCCGGAAAGATACTTTGAAGAAGCTGACGATGTGTTTGCCTGGATGGGAGTTCATCGTCGCGATCGATTTCCGGAAAAAATCTACGCCGACATTCTGCGCAGCACGGACTTGAGTTGGTCGTGGGTGCAGCTGGAATCTGTGCCCGCTCAGTTCACGAAACTTGACGCACCGAGTCAGCCAGGTGACGGCGGTTTTCACCCCGCGAGGTTGAAGGCGCGCCGCACAAGTAAATATTTTGCGGTGGAAGCCGCACCCGGCAAAGCATGTTCCGTGCTGCTGTCTCCCGAGATGCCGGACTTCGACATCCAGCAGCCATATCTCATCAGCAAGGGCAGTAAACGTGTTACGGTCAATTACGACCCTGACATCCGCGTCCTGTTGGAACAGGTCCGCCTCACCGGCGACCGCAGCCGGTTATGGTTCATGAAGGTCGATCTGTCGGACTAGCGCCTTAAACGGTTCAACGACAAATGAAGTGCGCGGGTCAAGAGTGACTTAACCACGAATGGACACGAATGAACACAAATAGTCTCAACGATTTATTCAGAGTTTGATTCGAGGAGTCATGCCCGACGACTGCTCACGATGCGGTCGTG
>JAYUVA010000737.1:0-3704 GCA_043754375.1 Candidatus Kuenenia sp.
CAATGATTACCGAACCGTCTGCGCCAGTTCGCGAGCCAAATTCACCTCTAGCCATCGCATTCCATGCCGACGAAAAGGGCTCTCGATATTCGTCGAGGGCGAAGTCTCCGCTGGCAGGAGGTGCCCGAACGATGCCAACAACCGCATCCGCGATCGGAAGCGTTGTTTTCCCGTCGAAAACTACAACGTGAACAGGAACGACGATTGTTCCGCTCGAAGCCCACTCACTATCGGGCAGCACCAGGGCAACAAGTATCGCAATGATCACTGCAATGACGAGCCATTCGAGCAAGGTCTTTGGCAATGCCATCGACAGCCGCGAACGCATTTGGCAAGTAACCTTAAGAAAACGCCCCTGAACCAATCGGACCATTTTGGAGTCATTGTACTCAGAAACTAGCGCGGCGAAGCCGCAAATCCGAAGTCCGAAAGAACAACGGTCGAAAAGATGCGCGCAAAATGCGCAGTTGTTGGAAAAAAAGGATCTAACCGGGGCAAGGAGGAGTGGGACAACATGGGGCTGCGGAAGTTGCCGAAGGAGGCAGCTCGCTGCATCGACAACGAGGGTGTTCACATCAAAAGTGACAGGTTACTCACCCGTTCTCAGGATCCACTTCGGCGCGTAGTGGGCAAGCTCCGTGCCATTGCTCAGGTCCAGTTTCTCCCGGATGCGGTCGCGGTGGGTCTCGATCTGGACTCGATACCTCAAAAACTTGTCACCACCAGGGCAGACGGGAACGTGGACTATTTCAATCCGCAGTGGATGGGATAACGTCAATCACAGATTCGAAAAAAGATTTTCGAATTCGGATTTTGTCCAGTGTGTCGAGAGGGATGTTGGATTTTTTGAGGCATGGGTTTCAGTGTTCGCCAGGCATCTCCGCTCTAATTGCTGGGTTCAGCAGTGCGGCGATGTTGGCTGCTCCCTTCGCTGCTCCGCGGGATTGCATTGACATCCGCCGCATTCTCGGCAAACCTGCCCGGGTCTTCCAGAATCTCCACCAGCGTCCGCACAAAACCGGCCAGTTGCCCACCGTCCATCGTGCGATGATCGCCGCGGACAAATAGGCCGGAAATCGGGCGAATCACGATTGCGTCGTCACGAACCACCGGTTGCGGATGAGTGGGGCCGAGCGTCACATTGAGCAGCAGAGCATGAGAACCAAATCGGCTGGCTTTGTAACTCAACAGTTGTGGTGCGCACGGAAATCCAAAGTAGTTGATGAGGACGGGCGCGCCGACGAGATGTTGCGTCACCGGGCGAACCGGCAATCGAAAGCGATTGGCCAGCCAAAGCAGCGTACTCACCCCGAAGCCACGAAGAAATGATGGCAATCTACGCGCGAATCTTTCCCCATAAGAAATCTCCATGGTATTCGAAATTGTTGACGTGACGGTTTCGAGGAGTTCCGTGGCGATCTCCTGGTAACTGCGTTCGTCGACGCGGCGGAGAAGCAGCAGGCGTGGGCCACATTTCGTCTGGACCGCCAGCACAACATTCTGCTCGGTGAAGCGATAAACTCTGGAGCCAAGGATTCGACTGTTTGCCGCCGGGTGCTTCTGCAACGCGAGTCCGACTGCATGGGCGAGAACTGCAGTGGGAGTCAACAGGGCATCGTTTGACGAATTCCAATGTTTCAGAAACGCGCGGATCTTTGTCATATCGACCTGCGTTCCCCACACCATCGTGCCATCACTGCTGTCGTTTGTCGTATGTGCATAGCATTCATGAAGGAACGGAACGTCCTCGTTTAGGAGGGGCCGATTCTCCAGTGGCAGATGAATTCTCGTCACAAGGTTTTCTTCTTCAGGTAATCTTTGCCAGGCCGGGTTGACGACACAGTAACGAGCTGAACAGCGTTACGTTTTGCAACCACCAGTTCATTCAGCGCCATTGCTGAACGAAAGTTTTTAGGCGTGAGGTCAGCCGCAGTCAGCTGAACGCCGTAAGTCACTTGTAAGTGTTCAACCAGATTCATGATCATCAGAGAGTCCACAAGTCCTTCATCCAGCAGATCCGTATCAGGTTGAAGCGTACCTGAAAAACAGAGAGCCTGCCTGAGATACGCGGCGATCTGAAATGCGATTTCCATGGTTTCGGGCATTGCAATGCTCTCCGGAATGGTTTCGATATTTCTGGCGAAGATTGATTGGAGTTGTCGGACGGTTAGCTGGAAACAACCTCGAGGATCTGTGATCTTGATCGTTGTCGAACGGATTCCGCAGCCCATCGGGAAAGTTCCAGGCGATCGACTTTAAGCGACGGTGTTAATGGAGCGTGTTCGAGAACTGAGATATAGTCGGGCCTCTGAAACCTCGCCAATTGACGCATGCAGCAACTGCGGATGTCCTGCATGTCGGGCACCGTGTCAGTCCGCAGCGGAATGGCAAACAACGCAAGTCTTTGAAGGCCATCGACGGTTTCGAAGGGAACCACGATGACTTCGACCGTGGGAATCAATTTGGTGATCGCAGCTTCGATTTCTGCGGGATGAAGTCGATATCCCGCAATCTTCAACAACTGACTTTTTCGGCCCTGAGGATAGATAAAACCATCTTCATCCACCGTGGCCAGATCACCGGTGTATAGCCAGCCATCGCGCAGGATCTCCTGGGTTGCCTCGGAATCGTTCCAGTATCCCAGCATGAGGTTCCAACCATGAGCACGGATCTCTCCCTCCGATCCCGGGCGTACATCGCAACCCATTTCATCAACGACCTGCAGGGTGACACCGGGAATGCCTTTGCCAATTGAACCGCAGCGAGAGTGCAAGTCTGCCGTGGGCAGGCACGACAATCTCGCGGTCGCTTCGGTCTGGCCATACATCACAAAGAACTCCGCCGGTGCAATGCGTGCGGCGAACTCCGTAATCAGGTCGGATCTCAGCGCACCGCCAGCCACCGTCACATATCGCAGTGCAGGAACCGTCGCCGACGAGATCGCGGAACCTCGGAAGATCAACTGATGCAACTGTGGAACCCCCGAGAAACTGGTGACTGCATGCGTCCGCATCGCATCCACCAGGCTTTCAGGAAAAGCAGTGAAACCTGCAACGACCAGCGCAGCACCACACAGGAGATGTGATTGCAGCACGGAGTTACCAAATGCGTGGCAAAACGGCAACAAAGCCAGAGTTCTGTCAGTGGGCTCGATCGGGAGCGACCGCTGGATGGAGACCGCATTCGCCAGAAAGTTGGCGTGTGAGAGCATCACTCCTTTTGGTGTGCCAGATGAGCCGGAAGTAAAAAAGATGGCAGCTAATCCCTGGATATCGTGCGATGCAGGATCGTTGTCATCTGCTGTGCGGCTAATTGACAAGCGTTGAATGCAGGAATGCAGACCGTCCCTGTCAACGATCCAGCGACTGTGAGTTGCCTGCAAAACGTGATCGACCCACGCTTCGGTTTGCCCTGTTGGTAACGGAATAACTACACCTCCCGCGATGAGGATGCCGTAGAAAGCCGCAATGTACTCCGGGGTGTTTGGAAGTTGCAGTGCGACGCAACTTCCAACCGACCAGTCGAAGGATTCTACAAGTGCATAAGCATAGCCAACCGCCATCTCTTCAAGATCACTGTATGTCAGAGTTCGATTATCAGAAATGAATGCAGGCTGATTCGCATGACGGTGCGCAGATTCCAGGAACGCAGCTCCGAGATCTACCATCAACTCTGTTGCTCCAGGCATAGCGTCCACAAATTCA
>JAYUVA010000738.1:0-5362 GCA_043754375.1 Candidatus Kuenenia sp.
GAGACGTTCGATCCGCCCCGATTTCGACCCGCGATCGAGTTGCCCGGTCATTTGTTCAAGTCCGCCAATGGCTGCGGCTGTGCCCGCGTCGCAAAGGACGGAATACTGTTTGTCGCGTGGCCAGACGACGATCGCCGCGCGGTGATACCAGCGTTTCGCTGTGACTCCTTCGTTGCCCGTATAGCCTTCGATTTCCTCACGGCTCGGAGCCCATTTGCTGAACGGCGGATCGGCGATGATTTCTTTTTCACTCAGATCGATTTGGCCAAATCGTACTGCCTTTCCGTCGCAATCCGACCAGCCATCGAGAGAAAGCGATTCTTCGTAGATGTCTTCGTATGGGGCTTTGCCTCGGTACGGGCCGTCCTTTTCTTCGTCCCACGATCCGGAAACGAAATGGCCGCGGGCTCGCTGCTCCAGTTCGTACCAGTTGCTCGGCATCCCGTCTTGAAACCTGGTCAACTGAGCCAGATACGCATAACAATCTGCCTGTTCGGCGGCCGCGAAGACGACGTCCGCCCAGTTGCGATCAGTGCCTTTCAGTGCGTCTCGTTTCAATCCGCCTTTTGTGTAGCGATGTTGCAGGGTGATTGCGAATTTGTGAGCTCCGTCGCCTTCGACCCAACGCTTGATGAGTTCCGTGACGCTGTCCGTCCTGGGCTCGTTCGACGATCCGGCAATGGCTTTACCGCGACGTTTGCCTCGAGACTTCGCCAGCGAGACGTTGTAGACGAGACACAACCGGTAACCGCTTTTCAGAGGCAGGATTTCGTGTTCGCAGTCGGCATAGAACGCGGCGTAACTCAGTTCATGCCCCGACGCTGCGCCTTTCATCAGGACGTTGTATTGCTGGCCGTTGTGAAGGACGATCAGTTCGCCGCCCGCGTATTTCGAAGGCAAGCCAATCACCAGGGTCGCGACCATCCCATTGAGCTTCTCGCCATCCCGATGAGGCAAAAAGAAGCTGCCCTTTTCGTAGATCAGCAGTTTGTAAAGGTCCGCGTTGAGCTTGACATCGCTGAGGCCCAGGTCCGCCTGCGCGCCTTCAACGATCGCGGTGACCATACTGTCCCATTCCGGGCCGGTCAGTTGAAATTGCTGCGGATCGAGTTCCCAGACGCGCCGTACGTCAGTATCGACGACCGTATCGCTGCCTTGTCCATACGGAGCTTGCCGGCAGCACTCAATGAGCTTTTTCGCCTGAGTCCTGTTGAGCGGCAGGCTCACCGGCCCGAGACTGTCAACTTCCAGGCCGGGCATTGTCATGGGCAAATCGCCACTGACGCAAAAGTCGCCCGGTTGACCAATTCCCGATAAGGCGTCCAGCAGCTTGTCCGCAGTCACAATCGGTTTGCTTGATTCAGCGACCATTGCAATTCCTCCATGAGGGTGGGTGAAGAACGGATTCTGTTCAACCGTATCAAGAGATACAAGCGAGGGAATGAACGACATTCCGCAGACCGTATCTATCTACTTTAAGAGAGGCAGGATCGTTGTTTCGAAATCAACCAGGAGTTCGGTAAGTCCGTTATTCTGTCCTCGGGTTTTCAGCACTTCGATGGGAGTCAATGCAATACATTGTTGCTCACGGTCAAAGTCGCCATTCGTCAGAACCTTCAGTACTCTTTTTGGATTTTTTACAGCAGTGTCATCTTTGTCTAGCGACAACCAGAATTCCCGGTCCGAACGACTAATTGTCGCCGAACAGTGGTCAAGGATCTTATCCTCAATCGTAGAATTCCTGAGAAAGTTGTCGCAGGATTTCCTCCACATGTTTCTTTGTACATAGCAGTGCGCATCACTTGGGTGGGAGGTCACAGATTGGAATCAGATGAGGAACTCGTAAAACGCACGCAATGTGGCAGTATTGCTGCGTTTGCGCAGCTCATTGCACGCTATGAACGATCGACGCTTTCAATGGCTCGATCTATTCTGGGGAATTTGCATGCTGCTGAGGAGGTTGTCCAGGAAGCGTTTGTCGCTGCCTGGACTGCGATCCATGAACTAAATTCACCAGGCAGTTTCGGTCAATGGCTGATGCTGATCGCAAAACGTAAAGCGTTCAGGGCCATGGAACGTGAGCGGAAGCAGGCGGGTAGATCGGCAGCCGCTCTGACTGACGTTTCCGCCAATCGGCAGCAGTCTCCGCAGGTCGATGAACTGCTTGGTCATTTGGAAAAGCTTTCCGAGATCGAACGACTCTTCCTCACAATGCATTACTTCGATGGACACTCGGCGAAGGAAATCTCAGAGATGACCGGTCACCCGACTGGAACCGTTACAAAGATGATGTCACGGGCTTACGAGAAACTTCGACATATGGCATGGACCACTGTGGAGATAACGAAATGATTGACGCAGAACAACTCGACGCATTGCTTGGTCAAGCGAGTAACAGTTTGAACCGATCACCCAGTGTAGTTGCGAGAGTCGTCGCTCAGATCGAACAGTCGCAAAAAGATGGAGCATGTGAATCTGCAAAGTGCGCCGATGGCAGTGACGATTCCGTGAAGAGAACGTTTCCCAGGCGTCAATGGAAACTTCGTCGCTCGCTGGCTGTGACCAGTACCATCGCCGGGACGCTTCTGGGAGCCGTTGCATTGTTCACGGCTACCCTCCCGCCATTAAATGCATTTGCCCAGGTTGCGCAGCAGGTTGAAGGAACTCAATCCATGACGGCAAACTTCGTTCAATCAGAAATGAATGGAACATTGATCATTGCGGGATCTAAGCGTCGATTTGACGGAGACAACATCACGGTCATTTCAGACACGGCAGCACGGCGTGAACTGATGTTGGATAAAAGCAATCGAACAGTCGTCCGCCTCGGTCAGCAGTACCGACATTTGACACCTGACTTCTACTCCTTGTTTCGGAATCTGGCCTCAGTGAATGCTGATTCTATCGAGGCCTGGGATGATGAAAGTGGACTTTCTTGTCCGGGTTTTTCTGGTAAGTCAATGCTTGTTGACGGAGGCCAGTCCGTGGAAATCGGTGTCCGCGTGTGGATTCACCCGCAGACAGGTCTGCCGATTCGCGCTGAGTTGCGGTTTTCTGACAGCCCACGCGATACATTGATGGCCGAGAACATTCAGTTCGATGTTTCACTGGACGACACTGCGTTTGATCTTGAGATCCCTGAGGGATTCACCGTGGTTGGTCTGACCGCCGATCAACTCAAGGCTCCGCCTGATGAGAAGCAGGCTGCGAAGCTGACGATTGTCCCCGGAGTGGGGATTGGCAGCGTGAGGTTTGGCATGTCTCGGGATGAAATCGTTGCACTGATCGGGGAGCCAGAATTTACTCAGCATGATGTCTACCTGTGTTATCCTTCAATCGGGCTGCAGCTGGTACTTGTCGGTCGAGAGCCAGATAAGCTCGGATTGATCATTGCCAATCCTGGAGATGCACCGTCACTCATGCAGCATGATTTCCCAGGTAAGACCGACAAAGGAATTGGCATCGGTTCCACGATCAAGCAGGTTCTTACTGCCTATCCTGATTTCATCATGGAGAAACACGAGAAGATTCCACTCGTAAGTTTTTCGAATGAATCCCTGGGACTAAAGATTTGGCTGTCGGAAGGAAAGGTCGGTCAGATCATGGCCGTACGAGTTGACTGAGGATTCCAGATTTGTTGCGGAATCGCAACGAGAAGGAACTGACAATGCATAGATGTTCTGGATCAGAATTGAAGCTCTGACTCGGCAGCGTCCATGCTGCCGACAACTGTCCTGCGATTTTTTTGTGTCTTTTCGTGGCTAGCAGAACTGCAATTGCGCGCGACTAGTGTTCTTCGCCACAAAGAGCACGAAAAGACACAAAAAGGAACTGACAACGCTCGAATTGCTTAAGTCTATCTTATCGCCAAAGGAAGCAGTTTTGGCAGATGCGTTGGGCCTGAAATGGATGTTTCCCTTGGGAACAAAGATGACGTTATCGATTTTCTGGAAATCGACGAAACTACTTTTTGTCGCACAGCCCAGTTACGTGCTCAATCAGGTGCTGACTCCCGATCGATCACCCGCAGCTTGAACTCATCGCTGTTGCCGATCAGTTCAGGCGAATACATCCCTTCGATGGTCGCTGGGAGAGCCGACATCCTGCCGGGCATTTCGGCGCGGAGGCGGTAGTTGATGCTGTGCTGGCCGCGGGCGAGGGATGTCAGGAAGAAGGAGACGCGGTCGTCGCGGAGTTCCCGGTAGGCGTGCAGACCTTCAAAGACGTAGCCGCTGCGCTGGTCGTCGGGTTCAAAGCCGCTCGGCTTGTGATCTTCGAGCAGCAGGTATTCGTAATCGTTCTTGCTGTCGATGACCATTTCCACTTCGATCAGATCGCCGCTGGTGACAGAACGAAGGTCTTCCAATGGAATGCGTTTGTACTTCGCCACCTGCTGATTCACCACCTGCCCTCGATCACCCTGCACGCTGACTTGTTTGTCGTCACGTTCCAGACGATAGAACATTCGCTGGACTTTGACTTCCAGACCGGCCGCAGTGATCTGGTCTTCCTTCGTGAAGTTGGTCAGGTACGCACTGAAGTAGACCGGGCCTTTGCCTGTACGGCGGACTTCAATCTTGTGGTTTCCGGATGTGACCGCGTCGCCTTCCAGCAACAACACGTTGTCGAAGCTGAAGAGGTTTTTGGCGTTGATTTTGACGGTCTTCTGCACTTCGCCGTCGATCAGGATCTCGACGGTCATGTCCGGTTGATCTTCGCCCGTGGCTTTGATGTAGTCGGCCATGGACTCGACAACCATCGCGGTGTCACGTGTGCTGTTCCAGTACGTGCCGTGCTTGCGATTGTTCAACAGGTACTTGACGAGCCGCGAAGCAATCTCGTCGTTGGGACGAACTGCGACGAGTAACTTCAGGTAGACGGCCATCGCTTCGTTGTCGCTGCCGTACCAGTACCACCAGCTGGATTCCGGAAGTCGCAGCCAGGCAGTTTGATTTTCTTCGTCCTGTTCGAGGAACTGTTCGATGTTTTTGATCACCATGTCACGGCGTTGAACGTCCTGCTGTTTGTGCAGCACGAGCCCCGTGAGTGACAGGCCATAAACTGACAGATCGCCGCGATCCCGATAGAGATAGTCGGTCATCGCCGGGTCGTTCGCATCGTGTTCAGAAAGGACCATCGCGACGAAGGCGTCCATGTTGTCGGCCTTCATCTTGTATTCGGCCTTGCCGTCGTACTTCGGATTCTCACGGTGCTTGTCGCCTTCGAGAAGCTTCGTCAATTCGTTGGCTTGGTACCCTTTTAGCCATTCGATACCGCGCTGGATGACGTCGGGAAGAATGGGCACGTCGTTCTGTGTAGCGACCGTCAGGCCATGCACAACCTGAGCCGTCAGGTGCGCTGA
>JAYUVA010000739.1:0-2618 GCA_043754375.1 Candidatus Kuenenia sp.
AAATCCCACGGTCGGCCAACTTGCGAATTTGTAGGGCCGGACCAGCCGAGCACAGGCCCACCAAATCGAATGAATCGTGGGCCGGCGCTATCGCTTGTCCCACCCTACAAACGGCGCACGTTCACAACATGGCCAGTCGTGGGCAAAAATACGCAGTTGCTTCCAATTTCCCCTGAGCTTCGCTTCACTATGGCGCTGGTCGTTGACGAAGTCCTGTGCTCCGAACGGTCGCCAGGCGACCGGTAGCCGTTTCTCAGGGATCTCATGATGAAGACGCTTTTTAGTCTGCTGTTCTGCCTGCTGTCATTGCTGCCACAAGGATTCGCGGCGGACAATCCTCCCGGATTCCAGAAGCTGGCCATTGGTGATCGAGCACCCGATTTCAAATTGCCGGGAATTGATGATCGCGACTGGAGCTTGTCTGATTTCAAAGACGCAAAGGTTTTGATTGTCTATTTTACATCGAACCATTGCCCTGTGTGTCATGCCCAGGATCCTCGCTTGCTCAAGCTGCTGAAAGACCTGACAGGGAAGAGTGTTGCGATCGTGGCGATCAATCCGAATTCCGGCGACGGACTTCGACCCGACGAACTGGGCTATTCAAAATACGATGACAGCTTTGAACACATGAAGCTGTATGCCAAAGACGAAGGTTTTACATTTCCGTATCTCTACGACGGAGCGACGCAGGCCGTTGCAAAGTCTTATGGTTGTCTCGCGACACCGCATGTTTTCATCTTCGATCAAAGCCGCTCGTTGCGGTATCAGGGCTGGCTGGACGACTCGCGATTTCCGGACGCATCGACCGTCAAACGACACGATGCGAAAGACGCCATCCTTGCTCTTCTGGACGGCAAGCCTGTCACCGTGGCCGAAACGAAACCGTTCGGCTGTTCGACCAAGTGGCGTGAGAAAATCCCTGAGGTGCTCAAAGACAATGAGAACTGGGATAAAGCAAACGTTACGCTCGACGATATCACCTCGGATGGCGTCGCAGCGTTGGTGAAGAATGACACCAGCAAGTACCGAATGATCAACGTCTGGTCCACGAGCTGCGCCCCGTGCATCGTTGAGTTCCCGGCACTGGTCCGCATCTCGCGCCGCATGGGACTGCGGGATTTTGAGCTCATCACACTCAGCACCGATCTACCCGACGACCGCTCACGAGTCGTCGCATTTCTTGACAAACAGCATGCCGCACTCCCGGCGCGTCTGAAGCCTTCGCTGGAAAAAGAACAGCGTACGTCAAACAACTATGTCTACACTGAACCCAGCATGGACTCCCTGATCCAGGCCCTTGACCCAGCTTGGGAAGGCCCGCAGCCTCACACGGTCCTCATTGCCCCTGGCGGAAAAATCGTCTTCCGCCACACAGGAGAGATCAAGGAAGAAGACCTGCTCGCAAAGATTCTGGACGTGATGACGACCGGCTATTGAGCACGTTCAGCCACCCGTTCTGCACGTCGCGGAGAGTGTATGTGGAACGGTAATCCTGTCACGTGCAGGGAATTCGGAATCGCCATTTCAGTGGCGATGGAAGTTCGAATGCAGCAAACTCGAAATGAATGACTCGGCGATGACCGGATCGCTCCATTGGGGACGATGCATGGAGCAACAGCGGGCACATCAGTACTGCACCGCCGGTCGGGACTTCGCAGATAGTTTCACCGCCTGATGCTGCCCGCTGTTCAATTCGATCCGAAGTCAGACGTTGCGAGACGTGGGAACCAGGCAGAACTTTCAGCGCTCCGTTGTCAGCTCGGCAATCATCCAGATGCAGCCGCATTGTGAGGATCTGCGCCATCAACTCGACCGGAGGTTGTACGCACTGGACGCCGGCTTTCCGCGTCCACGCATGAAACCCGTCAACATCATGTCGTTGTTCCACCGCGATTGACAAATCCTGATGCCAGAACACGCCCCAGTTCGCTCCGTTGGTTTTGTCGAAAAGGGTCGATCGAATGAGAAATGCATTGGAGCCGAGAATCGACTCAACGATTCCCCGTACCGCCTGGTTCCGTACAAGCTCGGTCGTTTCCGGGACAACATCTGTCAGATTTCGCAAAGCATACACGCCTGCAGAATTTGCAACGGCAGATTCAGAATCGCTATTCTCCCTCGCCAATTCGGTCAGCTCCACAAACCGGGCCACGGTTTCAGCGGAAAGACATTTTTCCAGAACTGCGAATCCCTGCTTCAGGAATCGATCGGCCAGATCCAGAGTAGATTCGAATGTCGTCATGACCCAACTTCTTCGCCTGCGGCACCATGGGAACCAGTTTACGACGTCCGAATGCGAACGGACCTTATTCCGAACGCAATCGGATGGGCTCCGTCAGGCGTAGGGAATCGAGCAATACAACGACTCAACGGACTCGTGTCCGAGTTACTGATTTTTGAGGTACTCACGGAAGGACTTTAAGCGAGGCAGCGATTCAAGATCTTTTCCGCGACCAGCTGCTTCTTTGCTTGCAATGATGTCTTCTGCCTGACGGTACTCAAACGCGGCCATATCCAAGCCAATCCGGAAGGTTTTCTTCGCACCACTGACGATAGTCGGCCATTGTTTCGAAGGCACGAAACGTCGCATCGTCCATCACGGGTTTGTAGGTCTTGAT
>JAYUVA010000740.1:0-11618 GCA_043754375.1 Candidatus Kuenenia sp.
AGGGTGTTCCTTCAATTTCGGCACTCATCGTTCCCGCATATTCCTGCACGATGCCGAGCTTTTCATGCTTGCCGACAAATCGTGATGAAAGTCCATCAGGCGCGCCTTCCAGTGGCACCGGCAACAATTCAGCCATCAATTCCGGATCTCGGACCAGAATTGTCCATTCTGTGTGTATCATCGGAGCAACTCTTGCCTGGCAGGCAGCACCATCTGAGCTGCTTTGTCTTCAGTGCTGTCGACTGCTTGATTCTGCAACTTTCCGAAAACTGATAGATATTACTTTTGGGCTGTCGCGTCGGGGACAATGGTTACCACATTAGTCCCGACTTCTTACGGTGTTTTGAGTGGGGAAATACCAATCTCTGATCGGCTTTGCACACGGGCAACGCATGTTTCAAACTGCGGCGAGGCGTACCGGCAGGAACAGCAGCAGGTCCACATATAGAAGGTGAGAAGAGAAAAACCACATGCATTCTTCCCCGATTTGCCTTTGTTTGTGACGTAAGCATGAAGTAACGTGCGAGTCACTGGTCGGGCTCGGAGTTTTTGAAATTCAACCTCCCTGGCCCAGAGAGCATGCCAAAGCATCGCACTCAAAACCTCACATGGCTGCTGATACTTTGGCAGGTTCTTCTTCCATCGAGTGCGCCGTGGCTGCACACCGTTGTTGATGGGTCTTGTGGCGCAACCCCGGCTGAGCAACACTTCCAAACAACGTGCTGTCACCACCATCACGCATATGGATCGCATTGGCACGCTGACACCGATTGCAACAGTTCCCGGCAAGAGCGAGACGATCAGTCGCCTTCCGACCATGCCCCGCATGATTGCTCAAATTGTGCGATTTGTCAGGCAATTTCAACGCTGCGAGTGCTCGTTGTTCTGTTTGAGCTGCCAAAACTCGCGGAGCAAACTGGCGTCATCGAAACGTCCAGTTGTGCAGATCCCCTGTTGGGATTCTGTCTGCCTCTGCAGTGCCACGCTCCGCCCGCTGCGTGAGCCGTGCTCTCCATGTAACGCGAGCGGCATCGTCGTTCCGCCTCTGCGATATTCAGATTCCAAACATTCGTTCGCGCTGAAGCGGCGCAGTGCGAGTGATTGAGTTGTTGATGATCGCTGCGGCAAATGCTTTGCTCCATGCGTACCCACGGCGTTCGCATGCCAACTCCTGACTTTCAGGAAATCATCTCGTCTGCGGCCTGTGCGGTGCGTGATGCGGGTCCGACCAGTCCGTGCCCCACACGGCGGCGGCGAGGTGTGTTTGTTCTCCATTAACACCCTGCGGCCAACGTCGCCGCTCCATCTTGGACTTCAGTATTATGAAAAAGCACTCTCGAACACGTCGCGGATTCACGCTCATCGAATTGCTCGTGGTCATCGCGATCATCGCGCTTCTGATTGCGTTGCTGCTGCCCGCGGTGCAGCAGGCGCGCGAGGCGGCTCGAAGAACGCAGTGCAAGAACAACCTGAAGCAGATCGGGCTGGCTCTGCACAACTATCACGACGTGGCGGGCGTATTTCCGCCAGGCTGGATCGCGGTCGATGACACTGGAGCTCCGAGTGCCCATGAAGGCACAAGCGGAGTCGGATGGGCCACGATGATTCTGCCGTACATGGAACAGGGCAACGTCTACAGTCAATTCAATGCCAGCCTGCCGTTGACTGATCCGGCCAATGCGGCGTTTCTACGTAATCAGATTCCGGCGTACAAATGTCCGTCCGACCCTCAGCCGGAATTCTTCAAGCTCGCGGAAGAAGGCAGCGGAGCAATCCGCGCTGAATTGCCAATTGCAAATTACATCGGCTGTTTCGGGACGGAAGCATTGGATGGTTGTGAGAATGCTCCCGGTGATCTTCCTGTAATGGCTGACGGAACCTGCAAAGGCGACGGCGTCTTTTATCACAACCGCAAAGTTCGCATAGCCGACATTACGGACGGCACGACGAACACATACATGATTGGCGAACGGAAAACAGTCTCGCAACTGGATTGGTACAGCACGTGGCCAGGCAGGATTGCGGAAGGGGAGGAGGCGTTTCAGCGAGTCTGCGGATCGGCAGACCACACCCCGAATCATCCGGCCTCGCATTTCGATGACTTCAGCAGCGCACACACGGGGGGTGCTCAGTTCTGTCTTGGTGATGGTTCGGTCTGCTGCATCTCCGAAAACATCGACACGGGCGTTTATCAGGCTCTGGCAACAATTCAGGGCGGCGAAGTTATTGGCGAATTCTGACAGGAGAATACTCTGAACTTTGAATGTCCCTGCCACTTACCATCGAGTTGCGAGTGAAGCACACATCACGAACGTCACTCCATTGGGATCACTCTTATGCCTGCTGACATCACCGTCAGAAAATTTCCTGATTGTTCCCCGACGGATCAACTTTTGCCTTTGCTGCAGCAGACGAACAATGCGTTGTCGCATGACTTCTGCCCTTGGGCGAATCGCTGGGTGTACTGGCTGAAGAATCCTCTGTGGAGCCTGCTGCTTGCCGCTGGACTCTCGTCGTTGTGCGGGATTTGTCTTAAGATGGAAGCATTGTTTATCACCGTGATCCTGTTGACGATCGCTGGGGTCGGAGTGGCCTTGCCGTGGCTGGCGATGCGTGGCGTTGACGTGCATTTAATGTTTGACATCCGCCGCAGTCGAGTCGGGCAGCCAGTGTTGATTCGCCTGCGTATTCGCAATCGATGGCCTTGGCCGATGTGGGGATTGTCTCTTGTTCGCGGCTTCGCCCTGCGAGACACGAGCGACACCGACGAAGGCGTTTGTCTGGCACGTGTGCCTGGCTGGGCCACCGCAGAATTTTCATGGCCGTTCGTGCCGCAGGATGGAGGCTTGTACCCATTGGTGGCTCCGGAAGTTGAAACTGGATTTCCGTTTGGATTGTAGCGAGCGTGTCGGAGAGCAACCGTCGATGGTCATGTGGTGGTCTGGCCGCAGACCGTGCAACTGGCGGGATTGCCGGATGCTGCAGAGACTCGTCAATCGGATGAGCAACTGGCCGATCGGCGAGTCGGCGACTTTGGGGATATGCTAGGCACGCGAACCTTCCGAAGCGGCGATTCTCTGCGGCGAGTTCATTGGCCTCAGACGGCTCGTCAACAGCAACTGATAGTCTGCGAACGGCAGGCCCCGGCAACGACAGCCGTGCGAGTCACGCTGGATGTTGACGCGGCCAGCCATCCAGGTGTTGTATCCTCCCGTCGGCATCAAGACGACACTCTGGAGCTGGCGGTGCAGGTCGCCGCAAGCGTTTGCGAATCGCTGCATCGCCAGCATTGCCGCGTCGAGCTTGCTTTGAACGACCAACTGCTGGTGGCCGGTGAGTCGGCGGCCAGCTTCCATCGAATAATGGATGCGCAGGCTCAGGCGAAGCTGAAAAAATCCGTTTCGGCAACGAGTCGCCGGAGTGCATCGTCAGCCAGTTTCGGCATCATGGTGACAACGCCCGAGGGGCTGCTGCGGCGCGGGCAGCAACGTTTTGGTCAGCATGTGATTTGTGTGTCTGATGAAACTCCCAATCAGTCACCATCCTCCGCAGTCGGTGCGTGGATTTCGCTCCGTAAATCGCGTGAGATTGAAGTTGAACTGCCGCGTCGCTGGAAAGGAGCCTGTGATGTTCGGTAATCGTAAGTCCATCGTACGTTCGCGAATTGCCGAATCGCGTTGCTTGCAATTGACGACTCGCAGGCTGGCGAGACCGGCGACTGTAATTGCGACGACAACGTTCGCGTCTGTTCAGCACGCTCGTCAATCGGCGTCGCATCTGCATTGGCTAACGGTTGCGCTGGCCCTTGCGGCATCTCTGATCTTCGTACTGACTGATTCCGACGGCGGCCGGAGCTCAACAACATTTGGATTCAAATGTCAATTGAAGTCGCCGCAGCCGTGGGATTCACGTGGCTGGTTCGACGGCGAGTCGCCTCGATGAACGGGACACCCATGATCATGCCTCTACTGCTGATCATGGTCTTCGCCAGTTTGCTGTGGGAACCTTTTCAACGTTGGTGTCTGTTGTCTGGTCGACCGTTTGAAATGATGGTGATGCAAAGTCAGAAAAATCTGATGTTGGCCGCTGCTGTTTTTGGCTGTTGGGTGAGCTATCAACGACTTTCGATTTTGATCGGAGTGTCTCTGGGAATTTTTTGTGCGGCCATTTGTCGGGAACATCGAATTCAATGGCTGATTGCAATCTATGGATTTGCCGTCGTCAGTTGGATGATCGCCAGTTACTGGGACACGCTGCGTTCGCGATTGATTGCCGGCGAAACGCGACGTCTTCCGTTGCGCTGGTTGATCATCGGACCGTCGATTCCGTTAATGCTGCTGCTGGCTTCGGCCAGCGGAAGCCAGAGCGTTATCACGGCAATGCGAGGATTTCTGCCAGGGTCGGGTGGCGATGGCGATCCGTTTTCGCGGGGTGGAGTGAACGACGGCGAGAATCTGGTCGCCGGAACCGACAACATCAAATCCTTCGGACCCATCGAAGACGCTCCTTTCGCCGAAGACGACAAGTCCAGCCTCTATGATGTGTTCAACGATTCGTTTGATGAACCGGTTCGCAAAATCAAAGACCAGGATAGATCGATTGCGTTGCCTCCGGAATTGTTGGCGGAGATCAACGCTCGCATGGCGAAGTCAAAGCAGGCAGGGAAAGAGTTCTCGACGCTGCGACGGGCAACAAGGCCTGATCAGAAGAAAATTAAGGCTCTGGAAAGCCATGCTCTGCTGTATGTCGCCGGATGCGTGCCCCTTCATCTGAGAATGGAAACGTACGATATTTTCGATGGTATTGACTGGATTGCCGAAACAGCCACGGGCGAGCCTCCTGGCATGGCGATCGTTCCGACCAACGGCCGACCGTGGCTTCGAATTCCCTGCGGAAGTCGAAGTCTTCAGCTCCACGCGGGTTCGGAGACTCACGCGACCAAAGTCACCAATCTTCGGTCGAATGTCATACCCGCACCGCTTGCCCTGCGAGCCGTGCATATCGACAAAGTGGACCAGTCCGATATGTTTGGCTGGCACAACAGCACTATTCTTAAAATGAACCGAAAATCGCTGCCGGATTTGACAACGATTCAGATGATGTCTGAATGCGTGGATCAATCACGGCTGCCGGATAACGGAGAACTCACGTTTCTGGCATTGTCTGACAGCAAACGCACGCAGCTGCCGGAAATTGAACAGATCGTCGCTGTGCGAACTCTGGCCGAACAATGGACACACAGAATTCCGGACGGATACCGGAAAATCGAAGCCATCTGTCAGCAACTACGGGCCAACTACACGCTGGACCGATCGGCCCGTGTGCCTGAAGACTGCACCTTCCCGGTCGGCCATTTTCTGTTCGAATCCAAACGCGGACCTGACTATCAATTTGCCACAGCAACCAGCACAAATGGCCACGTCGCCGTCAATCCATGAGTTCCTGAGTCTCGGAGACTGGGCGACCTACGGCACTGATCATGCCTCAAATGCAGTGTCATTCGTGACCATCGAAGAATGCTGCCAGCGGGTTCGCCAGGAGCTGACACTTGCCGGATTTCAGCGGGCTGCACTGGGCCGTCCTGCCATTCCACAAAGTCCTTTGTTAACTGAAGTCGCTCTCCATTGACTGTGGCCGAACTCTTGGTTTCTTCCCATGCGCACCTCGCCTCAATCAGAGTTCCCACGAGTTTGAGTTTCGCCAGGGCCCCGTGTTTGCGGAAGTGTTGCTGGCAGATGAAATCAATCGCGCGACTCCCCGCACCCAAAGCGCACTGCTGGAAGCCATGGCTGAGCGACAGGTGACGGTGGATACGCGACGCTACACGCTGAGTGCTCAGTTTTTCGTGATTGCCACTCAGAATCCCGTCGATCAGCACGGAACGTATCCTCTGCCTGAAGCTCAGCTGGATCGATTTGCAATGAAACTGTGTGTCGGTTATCCCGGACACGCCGACGAGGTGCATATGCTGAAGGATGCTGTCGGCGGCTCACTTCGACCGTCCAACGAACAACCCATTCTTGCGCTGGAGCAATTGAACAGAATTCAGGAATCGGTGGCCGCTGTGTCCGTTGCTCCGAGTGTGCAGGACTATCTCGTTCGCCTGGCTCGCGAGTCGCGCTGCCATTCGAGCATTGCCCTCGGGCTCAGCCCGCGTGGATTGCTGACATGGCAGCGTGTGGCACAGTCGCGCGCATGGCTGCTGGGGCGAAATTTCGTGACGCCGGATGATGTTCAGGACGTTGCGGAGCCTGTGCTGAGTGTTCGCCTTGGTCTGGAGGCGACCGAGGCCAGTTCCGTGATTCAGGAGATTCTCAGTCGAATTCCAGTGCCGGAGGATCAGGGGTAAACAACCGGCGAGCGGCTGCGCGTCAGCCCTCCGTGTCGTTGGTTAGTGCGGAACATGGTGTCGAAGTGGATCCGACAACTCTGTTCATGGTTTAAACGCGTTGACTCAGTCAATCCTCGGAGGGCTGACGCCCAACCGCTCGCCTTTTTCAGTCAATTCACGTGTCAGGCATGTTCGATGAACAGTTGTTTCAACTATTTGTCCTGGTGGTTCATCATACTCATCGGTTGTGCCCTCAGTCTCTCCGGCTGCGGCTCCTCCGCTGAGTCGCACGAAGGTGAACACCTGGAACATTTCGTTCCGGCTCATAAGCCGAACAGTTTTGGTGACGTCATGGACCAGCTGTCGTTGCGAGTGGCGCAACTGGCTCGAGGTGGCGAGCTGCGTGGCGGCAGTGACGAAGGACATGCAACAGCATTGCAGGAGCTCTCCGACATCATCGGCTGGATACCGGAACTGGCGGCGGACAGCGAATTGATGAAGGCAGATTTTGAGTCGGCTGTCGCCACCGGCAACAGACTCACGTTCGCATTTGCAGAAACCATGGGGCCTCAGAAAACAAGAACCGCCGATGCCGCGACGTTTGAGCAGTTGATCGACGAACTCCGAAAATTTGTCTCACCATCACAGGATCGAAAGGAGGAGATGTAGTCATGGCCGAAATGATGTTCTGGGGTTTTGTCGTTCGATTCATCACCAGTCTGGTTCAGGCTTCGCCGTTTATCCTTGCGGGATTCGCTGTCGCGGCAGTCCTGCGGAGATTCTTTGGCTCCGAGGACACTCGACGACTCTTTGGTGAAGGCACTCGAAGCTCGTTGTTGCGAGCCTGGGTCATAGGAATGTTGCTGCCTGTGTGTTCGCCTGGGGCAATCCCTGTGATCCGAGAGATGCGACGTGCGGGAATCAGTGGCGGGACGATTCCGGCGTTCGCGATGTCGGGTCCGTTGTTCAATCCGCTATCCTTGCTTTACGGACTGACACTCTCCGAACCGATCGCCATCATTTCCTTTGCCGCCTGCTCACTCGTGATCGTGACTGTCGTTGGCTTGATCTGGGACCGCCTGTATCCAAACTCGGCGTTGCCGGTCAGCGAAGTGAAGGCTGTCGCCTACGGCTACCGGAGAATGCTGGCCGTCGGGACCGCAGCAGGTCGTGAAGCGGCGTCAGGATCGTTCGTCTACATTCTGGTCGGCCTCATGGGGACTGGACTGCTCGGGGCGGCCTTCGTACTGCTCGTTCTCGGCGCTGGCATGAACATTGGCCTGCTGGCCTGGTTGTATCGCGAGTACGGTTTCAAGCGAGGCAGAGCGTGGATGGTGCGGCTGCTGACCGTCATGCTGGCTCTGGCGTACGGAGTTGACAAACCCTTGTTTCCGAAAGACATCGAACCCGCCAACCACACCCATGCATTTGATATCTACTGCCAGCCATTTTCGGGGACACAAAGCACATCCTATTTCGAAGCGACAAAACTCAAGCTGCAACGCGACATCAATCCGTTTGAGTTGCGTCCGTTGTGGATATCTGGGCTGCTCATTTTTTCCGGGTTGGTGCTGAAGATTGCCGATCGAACTTCGAAACTGGAACAATGGCTCGAAACGGCTCCTCCAGGACAGATTGCCGGATGCGTCGATACAATTGTTCCAGGGCCCGTCCTGGGTCTGCTGTCGCTGGCCGGGCTTGTGGCACTCAGCATCGTCGGATGTTTTGCCTACTGTCCAGCCCCGGTCGAATGCCTTGAAGCTATGACGGACACTCGAATTGGCGCGCTCAGCGCGGCGCTTTCGATGGACCATACGGAAACGAAGTACTGGGCTGAACGATATGACGACTGGACCCGGAAACTGGAAGTCGGTGCGTACCTTCGCCACGGCGAATTGAGCGACTATCATCGCTGGAAGGCTCGACTGCTTCGCGAGCAACTGCAGATCCTTGAGCACGAAGTGGAAGACGGCGAGCGTGATCAAGTCACGAAACTGGTCGGCAAAATCTCCCGATCGCACAACCGCCTGCGCCGTGCGTTCGCGGAGGAACTGTGACAAAGTGCGGCGCGCCTGCTCTGGCCACATGCGTATGGGTTTGCATCGCGGATTATCACTAAATTCCGGGAAGAACCAAATTACAGTTCTGACCCGCCTTCTGCCAGGTTAAACTGCGGAAGCAGATGTTGGCGTAAACCGGGCGGCCGGGACATATTGAGCGCGAACCATTGCGTCGGACGACCTCATGTCTTCAGCGGAATCCTACCAGAATGCACACGCATCGAACGAACATTCCACGGTGCCCGGCCAATCGATATCGCCTGGCAGGTTTTACGCTGATTGAACTCTTGGTGGTTATCGCCATTATCGGAGTTCTCGTTGCCCTTTTGCTGCCCGCCGTCCAGCAGGCAAGAGCCGCCGCTCGCAGAACACAGTGTCGGAACAATTTGAAGCAGATTGGTCTGGCACTGCATCAGTTTCACGACACGTACGGCGCATTTCCACCGGCGCGAATTGTGCAGGACGGCGTTCGCACGCTTTCGAGTGACGGGACAACCACGGGGATGGATGAGCCGTCGTGGCTGATTCATATTTTGCCGCACCTGGAACAGTCGGCGCTGTACAGCAACTGGGATTTGTATAAGACGTTTGGACAACATCCGCTGAACGTACGACAGACAGTCGTTCAAACCTATTTGTGCCCGGAACGCCATGCCGGAACTTCTCCGATTGCACCGGATGCCTCGGTCGTTGTTTCATTGCCCTGCGGTTGCCCAGGCGGAGTGCAGATCATTCCTGGTGGAGCAGTGGTCGACTACGTCGGCAATCATGGCGACAGTTCGCCCGGCGCGGTTGGCCAGCCCACAGATTTCTACTGGGGCGGTCGAGGCACGGGAGTCATCATTTCCAGCCGGCCAAAGATGAAGGGCACTGATACGAGTCCCGGCTGGGAAGACAAAGTGGCCATTCGCGATATCACAGATGGAACATCGAATACCGTGATGGTCGGTGAACCATTTATTCCGGACGGCGAAATGACGAAAAGTCCATACAATGGACCGGCCTATTTTGGTCGCCATTTTCAGAATTTCACGCGAATCGGCGGGCCTGGCGTTCCGCTCGCACACAACGATTCAGATCAGCGGGGAACGCTCTATTCGTTCGGCAGTGCTCACGCCGGAGTTGTGCAGTTTGCTCTCGCCGATGGCAGTGTCCGAGGTATATCGACCTCCATCAGTTCCGGTGTGCTCGGTGATCTTTGCCATCGCAGCGACGGATCACCTGCAGGGGAATTCTAGAATCAGGAGCTCTGTCGTTGAACCCGTCGTTCCTCAGCGTGACGCTAGTTTGTCTGTCGATGACGGTAGGCTGCGGGGAAAGCAGAATTCCAACATATCCGGTTTTTGAAACGGTCGTATTCGATGATGGTTCTCCGGTTAGGACCGGGACAGTGTCGCTGTCCTCTCAGGATCATAAGCTCACCGCAACCGGGACGATTGGTGACGACGGCAGTTTTGTGCTGGGCACATACGGCAGCGACGACGGTGCCTGCGCAGGCGAACATCGCGTCATTGTCATGCAGCGACATCAATGATGGCACCGTCAAACACTCAAAAGACCATGGACACCCTGTTGACCCGATGTTTGCTTCCGATAACACAAGTTCCTTAACGGCGACAGTGAAGGCAATCGAAGCCAATACGCTGAAGTTGATCGTCACTGCCCGGGATTCCAGGCGGTAAGAAGTGTCACTCTCGAGTTGTTCAGCGCGGTAAGAATATTCTGATTCGGGTTGTCAACTCAAAGACTCGGGTCCGTTTGGTCATCGCCGTATGTCGCTGATGCGTTCCCGATCGGCGTTGCTGTAGGCTGACAAGCTGCATCGAATAACAACAAGCCTGTCCTGATGACTCAGGTTTCGACCTATCTGTGCCCATCAGATCCATTTTCGCATACGGCGACGGTGCGTGTTCAGGAGCCGGAATTTTTTCCGCGCTTGGGCGCCTCTGCTTTCTTTTTTCATCCGCCACCGCCGAAGCTGTTTGAAGTTGCAGAGTCCAACTATGCGGCAGTCTTTGGCAGCAACAGCATTGTGGCGGACCCTGCAGGTGGTAATGGTATTTTCTGTCGCAACAGTGCTATGCGACTGCGTGATATCACTGACGGCACAAGTACGACGGCGATGATTGGAGAACGACGTCCGACACAGCGGCGGGGAAAAGGCTTCGACGGAAGCTTGGTCGTCGATCTTACACTTTGGATTGGGGCCATCCCATGGTCCACAGATGCCGATCTGCGTACAACGGGAACTGGGCAAGTGCCGCCGAACTCAACCGACAGAAGTTTCCCGGGTTTTAATAGTGCTCATCCCGGTCGACGATTTTTTGGGCTGGCGGATGGCTCGGTGCGATCGATTGCGCCAAGTGTTGACATGACCGTTTATGAAACATTGATGACTCGCTCTGGTGGCGAATCCATTGGCGAATTCTGAGTCCAGGCTGTAGCCTGCCTCCCCGGTGCCGATCACAGGCAGGATGGACATTCATGTCTGTCTTTTATCCAAAACACACCGTCAGCACGAATGGTGTTCCTGTTCACCATTCTTCCGTTCGTGGGATTCTTTCTGCGTCATCGTCTTCAAGCATCGACACGCGCCGTGTACGCCGATGGCGAGTGTTCCGCCCCGGTGTTCCCGGCAATTTTGTGCATTCGGTTGTCCCGATTCGGTTGTCCATTTCATGCAACGCAGGGAGACAACCGAATGGGGACAACCGAATGAATCGCACGAAAAACAGGTTCAACGACAAATGAAGTGCGCGGAGGAGGATTGGTGTTTAAACCGCGAATGGACGCGAATACACGCGAATAGCTGTAGTGGCCCTGTGTGGGTTTGTTTCGGATAACTTTTCAACTGGCGTGCTGGCTCAGCAGATCACTTTGGCCCGAATGCCAGCCAGGCCCCAATGGTGATGGAAGCGAGAATCAAGCCTGCAAGCATTGCACTCCACACCGCAAAGATGATGATTGCCGGGATTACGATTCGCAGGATCAGGGTCAGCATGTCGGTCAGTTCTCTACGGCCATCGCTCTCCCCGACGCATCAATGCGTCGAGGAGAGCTGTCAGGCGCTATGCTGTCGGATTCTATTTACTCGTGATCGTGAGCTTCTTCCTTGAAGTCACCCGTATAGGGTGTTCCTTCAATTTCGGCACTCATCGTTCCCGCATATTCCTGCACGATGCCGAGCTTTTCATGCTTGCCGACAAATCGTGATGAAAGTCCATCAG
>JAYUVA010000741.1:0-3818 GCA_043754375.1 Candidatus Kuenenia sp.
ATTCTAACCCGATCACATACAAAAGTCCCGCAGAGATTGATGAGAACTGTGGGTTGCCGAATGTTGGCTTCATTGAATTCCGTGTGTGCCTTTCTACCATGTGTAGTCCGCGCGGCCAGGACTGAGGGACGTGTTGTTGATGAGCCGCAAGGCGCTAGCCGCGGGTTGTGCATACGGTCAGCACCGGCGGCTAGCGCCTTGCCGCTCACAATACCTCAAATCTGACCCTGCGGATTCGATAAAGCCTCCGAGCCTGTTTCCAAATAGAAAAGGACGTCCCGTGACCTCCCCAGACCCAAACGTGAAGACTCAGCGAGATCTGCTGGACCAGCAGACCCGAGAAATGGTGCAGTGGCATTTTGGCGACGACACCGGCTGCGATTTTTGGCTTGAAAAGAAGAAAACGTTCAACTTCGATCCGCTTAAAGATGTCAACTGCTTTGACGATCTGAAGAAGTTCCCGTTGTTCGAAGACGATTGGCTGCGCGGAGGTCCGATGCGGCGCTGGGTGCCCAAACCGCTGCAGGAAAAACCCCTCTATGTCTTCGAAACCGGCGGTACAACCGGAGTTCCTAAAAGCCGCGTGGTCGTGGAGGATCACTGGATCGATTACGAACTCTTCAGTGCGACGCTGCCGGATGCATCATTTCCCCGAGGGGCGAACTGGCTCATGCTGGGCCCGTCAGGTCCCCGGCGCTTACGTCTGGCGATAGAACACCTCGCTCAGTTTCGCGGAGGCATCTCCTTCTGCGTGGACCTGGACCCGCGCTGGGTGGTGAAGCTGCTGAAAAAAGGTGACGTCGAAGGCGCGAAAGCGTATAGCGCTCACTGCATCGATCAGGCGATGACTATTCTGGGCGCTCACAATGAAATCCAGTGCATGTTCACCACGCCAAAGCTGTTGGAGGCTCTGGCGCTGCGATTGATGGATCAGGGCAGCAGCGTCGAAGAATCTGGCATCAAGGGCATTTTTTGTGGCGGCACCGAGTTCACTCAGCAGTGGTTTCGTTTTGCCTGCGAAGAACTGCTCGGCCCGAACGTGTATATCACGCCGACCTATGGGAACACGCTTATGGGTCTTGCCTGCGGCAAGCCTTTCGATCCGGCGGACAATTACAAGATCACGTATTTCGCCCCGCAGCCCAGAGCTGTGATTGAAGTCGTGGATTTCGACGATCACACAAAGCTGGTCGACTTCGGTGCGACGGGGCGCGTCAAACTTTACACGATGACGAAAGAACTGTTCGTCCCCGGATTCCTCGAACGCGACGAAGGTGAACGTGAACATCCCTGTGCCAAATACCCCTGGGACGGCGTCAGCAGCGTGAGGCCGTATCACGTGTTTGCCAAAACGACGACGGTGGGAGTCTACTAGGATCGAGGATTGAGGGGTGAGGATTGAGTGACAAAACGTCAGTTTCGAGTTATCGTGATTTGGTTGTTTGGCAGAAGTCGATGGACCTGGCGTTTGAGTCGTATCAGCTTACGCGATCTTTCCCTGCCGAAGAGAAGTTTGGGCTGGTCTCTCAAATTCGCAGATCCGCTTCGTCAATTCCTGCCAACATCGCCGAAGGCCACGGACGACGGGATACTGGCGCATTTCTGAATCATCTCTCAATTGCTCGAGGTTCCCTCATGGAACTGGAAACACATTTCATACTGTCTGAACGCCTTGGTTTCCTCAATTCCGAAGTCTGCAAATCCAATTTGCTTGCTACCGAGGAAATCAGTCGAATGCTCGCTGGCCTGATTGCCTCCCTTCAACGTAAAAATTTCTGACAGCAAAAAAGCTCAGTTGTTTTCTCGATCCTCAATCCTCTCCCCTCAATCCTGAATTCTCCTCCCATGCTTGAAATTCCTGTTATCCGCTGGGGTAAGCCTTACGAGTCGCTCGAAAAAGCTGACGTTGTTCACTTCGAAACCGGCGAGGTGATGGCCAAAATGCATCAGGCGAATGCGGGGCTGGTGCAGATGGATTCGCGGAAGGCGAATAAGGCTCGGGAGATTCTGAAGCAGTTCTCCTGTGAGGATCTGATCAGGAAATGCGAGCAGGCAGCGGATTTGTATCTGACGGCGAACTTGCCGATGGGGACCGGGACGCAGACGCCCGAGGAATTCTGTTCGATTCAGTCGGCTACGACCGGACTGCCGCTGAATATGTGCAGTGCGAACATGTCGAAGATCGCGTTTGTCCTCAAGCACATGGGTGAGACGCTGGGTGCGCTGACGCGCGGACTGTCGCTCGATATCCTGACGCGCGGTTACGGGATGGAATCCCGGAATGTGATGGTCAGTTTCCAGGCGAATTCGCCGACGCTGGGACTTGTGCTGCCCTCGAATTCGCCAGGTGTGCACACTCTGTGGCTGCCCGCGATTCCGCTGCAGATCGGGCTGGTGCTGAAGCCGGGTTCATCAGAACCGTGGACTCCGTATCGGATGTACGAAGCATTCGCAGCGGCAGGCGTTCCGCGCGAAGCATTCTGTCTGTATCCAGGGCCACACGACGTTGGCAACAAGGTTCTGGAAACGTGCAATCGAGCTATGATTTTTGGCGGTCAGGCGACGGTCGATAAATACCACGGCAACCCTCGCGTCCAGGCACATGGTCCGGGTTTCAGCAAGATTCTGATTGGTGATGACTGCGTCGATCGTTGGGAAGATTATCTCGATGTGCTGGTGAAGAGCGTGCTCATGAATGGTGGACGCAGCTGTATCAATGCCTCCGGCATCTGGGCCTCGCGTCATACCGAAGCCATCGCCGACGCGATCGCGAAGCAACTGGGTCCGATTGCACCACTGCCGACGACGGATCCGAATGCTGCGATTGCAGCGTTCACAACAGCCGGCGTTGCAGAAGCGATGAACTCCCAGATCGAAGACGGCATCAAGGGGCCCGTCACCGAGGCCACAGCGATGTACCGAGGCGGCGACCGTCTGGTGAAGCACGAACGCTGTGACTACCTGCGACCGACGGTCCTGCATGTGAGTGACAGCGACAACGGGATGGCCAACACGGAATACATGTTCCCATTCGTATCGGTCGTGGAATGTCCGCAGGACAGGATGTTGAGCAAAATCGGATCGACACTGGTCTGCACTGCGATCACCGGCAACGATAAGTGGATCGCTGAACTGGTCGATGCCCGGCACATCGATCGTCTGAATGTCGGTCCGATTCCGACGTGTGCTTTGAACTGGCTGCAGCCTCACGAAGGCAACATCATCGACTTCCTCTTCCGGAACCGAGCCTTTCAGAACAGCCCGCCCCAGGCACATTGAATGAATTCTCTTGAGCTGCACATCGAACAGCGTATCGGGATCGACCAGTTCCTGCCACGTGCGTCTGCATTCATGAAAGAACCGAATGTGGAACTGGCGATCTGCTGGCTTTTACTCAGCCGCCGCTGTCGAGTAGATTGCGGAACACCAAAGACCATTCCCCCCACGGAACCGGTCATTCGTTTCGCAAATGACATTACGGAACAAGCACATGTTTCGCTCTCTCGTTTTTCTGTCGCTGCTGTTTGGAATCATGATGCAGACCGCCAGTTACGCCAAAGCCGATGAGGGCATGTGGCTGTTTAATGATCTGCCGACAAAGCTCCTGAAGGAACGATACGGATTTGAACCGTCAAGGGAATGGGCCGAGCACCTGATGAAGTCGTGCGTGCGATTCAATGTGGGCGGATCGGCGTCGTTTATCTCCAGCACAGGACTGGTGCTGACCAATCATCACGTCGGCTCCGATACGCTGTTCAAACTCTCCACGCCGGAGCGAAATATCATGGATGTCGGATTCCTGGCGCACCGCGTTGAGC
>JAYUVA010000742.1:0-6185 GCA_043754375.1 Candidatus Kuenenia sp.
CAATCAAGACCGCCCACCGACAACCTCCCACTTTCCGCAAACTCTACACAATGCTCATCCGCATTGCAATGGATGGATGGCACCATTTCCAATCCCACAAACTCTACACAATGCTCATCCGCATTGCAATGGATGGATGGCACCATTTCCAATCCCATTTCCAATCGCACCATTTCCAATCGCGCCGGGGGTCTCTGAATTGAAGGGGCAACCCGTAAGTTTTGGATTCAGCGTTTTGACAAGGTGCTGATCCATTGCTTCGACAACGTCATTGCGTTGCTGATTGAACTGATCAATGTGGCGCTTCGCCTGTCGAATTCGTTCGGCCCCGAGATCATCCCGCCGCGCGACATCTTCCTCATGCCACAAGTGGAAATTGGCCATGTGGTTACATTCAACAAGTTCGTCAAAGCCGCTACACGTCACAACTGGTGCAAACTGATGCCAGTCTGCCGTGCGGTATCGATGAAGCTGTACGATCCCGGAGACGTCAATGTCGAATTGAATATCGAACCAGTTCTTCCTCAATCTGCACAACAACAGAGCGTGTTTTGATTTGCTCGGGCTGAGCTTCGACGTCGATAAACCGTGCAGAAGGATTCTATCAGATGACTTGTTCAACCACACCATCGCAATCGACCCAGCATCCGCTCCACGTCGCCGCGTGGCCGTGCTTTCTACGGCGACTCGTCGCTGGTCGCGGCGTGGCGGCGAAGTCCAGCTCGGTAATCAGGACCTACCGAAATCAGCGACGGCACCCCAGTCATGCCCGCGATCTGTGTTCAGTTGACGGATCAGGCTCTTCCGGCGAAAGTGTGCGGTGCTACAATGACGTGACTCCCGCCGAACCGCTTCCCTGGCGTTCCTGGATTCCAACCACCGTTCGGCGGATTTTCATTGAAGCCGCCGTCGAAGTCCTGATCGAGGTTTGATATGCATCGCAACTACTCAAGATTGATCGTGACGGCGTGTGCAGGCATGGTGACGACCGGATTATTGCTGGCCGGACGTGGCACAATCCGGGCCCAGGACACTTCTGTGACCGCTACCACGCTGCCTGACGTGATCGAATTCAATCGCGACATTCGTCCGATTCTGTCCGATAAATGCTTCTTCTGCCACGGCCCGGACAAGAATAAGCGTGAGGCCGAGTTGCGACTGGATTCGAAAGAAGGATTGGTCGGCAGTGACGGCAATGGCGGTGCGTTAGTGCCGGGAAAGCCAGACGAGAGTGAATTATTCCAGCGCGTGACATCAACGGACGAAGAAGCAAAAATGCCGCCGACTCAGTCGGGAAAGTCATTGTCAGAACGCGACATTCAGCTGTTGAAAAAGTGGATCGAGCAGGGAGGTCAGTACGAAGGACACTGGGCGTTCCTTCCGATTCGCACGAACATTGCTGCTGCCGCTGCTGTTGGGGGCTCAACAAGTTCCCACATTGATGCCTACATTGCTCAATCGCTGGCAGAGCACACACTGCAGCCAGCCACAGAAGCGGATCGTATCACACTGATTCGACGACTCAGCTTCGATCTGATCGGACTGCCGCCGACAACCGAAGAAGTCGATGAATTTCTGGCCGACCAGTCACCGGGTGCGTACGAGAAAGTTGTGGACCGATTGTTGAAGTCTCCGCACTTTGGCGAACGACTGGCGATGTGGTGGCTGGATCTCGTGCGGTATGCCGACACCGTGGGTTATCATGGCGATCAGGTGATGAGCGTTTCACCTTTTCGGCAATACGTGATTGAATCGTTCAACGCCAACAAGCCGTTTGATGAATTCACCGTCGAACAGATAGCCGGAGATCTGTTACCCGAACCGACGCGATCGCAGCAGATTGCATCCGGCTACAATCGCCTGGGAATGATGAGTGCCGAAGGGGGCGTGCAGGATAAGGAATATCTGGCAAAGTATATTGCCGAACGAGTTCGCAACGCCTCTGGTACATGGCTTGGAATTACGCTCGGATGTGCCGAGTGCCACGACCACAAATTCGACCCGCTGACTTCGCGCGACTTCTATCGCTTTGAAGCGTTCTTTGCTGACATTAAGGAACGCGGTCTGTATTCCGGAGCAAACTCGGACGGCAACTGGGGTCCGTTTGTCAAAGTTCCCGACGAGCAGCAAGCGGCAGATCTGACAGCTCTGGATCAGCAGATTGCCGCCACGAAAATGGTTCTCGCAACCGACACTCCGGAACTTGTCGGGGCTCAGGGCGATTGGCAAAAGACTCAGATTCCGTGGACGCCACTGACAGCAGATTCGATGGTATCTGTTGAAGGTGCGAAACTGGCACTGCGGGCGGACGGCGCGATTCTGGTCAGTGACAAGAATCCAGCAACGGACACGTACGAACTTACGTTTTCAAACCTGCCGGCCAACGTGACCGCATTTCGGCTTGAGGTGCTGCCGGATGACTCACTGCCGAACAAAGGGCCCGGCCGCGCGGGCAACGGAAATTTTGTGCTGTCGGAATTCATCGTGAAGGTGCTGCCACCAACGCCGGAATCGCAGCAAGACGTGGAAGAAATTGCGGTTCTGCTGCAAAATGCGACGGCGACTTATGAACAAACCGGAGCTGCCGGTGACAATCCGTACGGAAAATGGGCGGTCGAAGCCGCGATTGACGGCGATGCCAAGGGCGAGAAATGGGGCTGGGCCATTATGGAAAAAGCCGGGCAACCAAATTTCGCCGTATTCGAAACTGCCACCGATCTGACGGTCAGCGAAGGCGCGAAGCTCAAGATTGTCATGGCCCAGAATCTCGACAATCCCGAACACAATGTCGGCTGTTTTCGGCTGTCCGTCGCCACATCGCCGCGTCCTGTCAAGGCGACGGACGCGCCACCGGCAAGTCTCAACGCCGCGCTGGCGGTGGCTGCCGATCAACGCACGGACACTCAAAAGGCTGAACTGGCGACGTTCTATCGGTCGATTGCTCCGCTGCTGAATCCGGTGCGAGATGAACTCGCGACGCTCGAAAAGAAACGTGCCGAACTCAATGCAGCCATTCCGTCATCGCTGATCACAGAAGCTGTCGCGCCGCGAATGGTGCGTGTCCTTCCGCGAGGCAACTGGATGGACGACAGTGGCGAAGAAGTGACCCCGGCCTTCCCGGAGGTGCTGTCGTCCGGAACGGCGGCGGAACAACGACTGAATCGACTGGATCTCGCAAAGTGGATTGTGGCGCCGGAAAATCCGCTGACGCCGCGCGTCGTCGTGAATCGATTGTGGAAGATCTACTTCGGAGCAGGAATATCCCGCAAACTCGACGACCTCGGTGCTCAGGGCGAATGGCCCAGCCATCCGCTCCTGCTCGATTTTCTGGCGGACGATTTTCGCAGTCACGGCTGGGATCTCAAACGCACGATCAAAGCAATGTTGATGAGCAGCACTTATCAACAGTCATCACTTTCCGACGACGCCCTTCGTGAGGGCGATCCGTACAACCGCTGGCTCGCGCGTCAGGGTCGCTTTCGCATTGATGCCGAACTTGTGCGCGACAACGCGCTGGAAATCAGCGGTTTGCTGGTGGACTCCGTCGGCGGAAAAAGTGTGTTTCCTTATCAGCCTGCAGGCTACTGGGCGTATTTGAATTTTCCAGCGCGGGAATGGCAGAATGATGTCGGCGAAAAGCTGTATCGTCGAGGGCTCTACACACACTGGCAACGGCAGTATCTGCACCCGAGTCTGCTGGCGTTTGATGCTCCGAGCCGCGAAGAATGCACCGCTGACCGGGCGAGATCGAACACTCCTCTCCAATCATTGGTGCTGCTTAACGATCCCAGCTATGTCGAAGCGGCACGTGCGTTTGCAGAATTGATTGTGCGTCAGGGTGGTGCCACAACAAATGACCGACTGAACTTCGCCTTCCGCCGCGCCGTCTCTCGTCGCGCCACGGAGGACGAACTCACCATCCTCGAACAGTTGTTGAAGGCCCATCTTGCCGAATACGAAGCGAATCCTGCCGTCGCTGCCGAAGTGCTGTCCGTAGGTGCCAAATCAGGTCCCGAGGATCTGGCGAAACCTGAACTGGCCGCCTGGACCAGTGTGGCAAGAACCATTCTGAATCTCCACGAATTGATTACCAGAAATTGACGCCGTCGTTCCCACGAAAAAAATTTGCGTGATCCGTTTGCGATCCTCAGCCGTTTCTGGATACTTCGCATTGAAATGTAGCAGGCACACTCTGTGTGCCGTCCGCTTTCTCAGCAGTTGTAACGGCTACGGCACTTGGAAAGTGCCTGCTACTTTCTCATCGGAATGTTAGCCTTCCATCTCGTTCACCATCCGGGCAAGTGGTCTCTTGATTTACTCGGAGGGTGCGCGGAGCGGAACGAACCATTTGGGGAAAGCGTGAGAAACTGGTGTGTTTCGCCAGGGCTGTACACACCCGACTTGAATCACTAAATCAACAGACCGCAAGCCGGATGGGGTCTTCATCGGCGAGGCAGAGTTCTGACAACAGTTCGTGGCTCGTATCAAATAATCAGAGGGAGTTCAAAATGTCAAACGGGCGTCCAACATTTGCTTTCTACGCAGCCGTTTTGGCGGTGGTCGGTGGCCTTGTCTATTTTGCGGGAATGCAGGCGGGATTCTTCGGTAACGCCGGTGGCGATCCCGTGGCAAATAAGAACGACGCCAAAGGCGGCGGTGATACACCTCAGCTTGACCCGAACAAGATCAATGTCGGCGGTGGCGGGGCCGGTGGCGAAATGGCCGCTGAAGGTTCATCGGACGATATCATCACGACCAAGAAAGAATACGATTTTGTACCTGCCGAACGCCTGCCTCCGGTGAAAGGCACCGCTGGTTATGCGAAGCTGGAAGACAACACCGTGCAGTTCGCGCTCAATGTCTGGGCGGGCTGGGCACCGATCATTCATGCCAATGAAGGATTTCAGCCAAAGAAGATCTGGAAGACAAAAGACGGCAAAGAGTTCCGCATTCAGCTTGTGCTGGCCGACAATCCCGTTGATATGCGGGATAAGTATGCTGCCGGCGACTTCCATATTGGCTGGGCAACCGTCGATATGCTTCCCTTGTTCATGGAAGGCTTTGTAGATCAGAGCGGCAAGCCGCGCGACAGTCGGATAATGCCGCGAATTTTTCAACAGGTGGACTGGTCCAACGGTGGCGACGGAATCGTTGTGCGTGAGAACATTCGGACGGTACGCGACCTCCGCGGCAAGACGATCGTCCTGGCACAGAATTCACCCTCGCAGTACTTCGCGTTGAGTATGCTGGTGGCAGGTGGCGTGCAGCCGGGAGAAGTGACATTCAAGTACACGAATGATGCATTCGAAGCGGCCGCCGCGTTCAATGCTCAAAAAAATATCGCCGCCTGCGTGTCCTGGGCGCCGGATATCTATAAGCTGTCAGAGCAGCCGGGCAATCGGATGTTGGTTGATACACAGACTGCCAATAAACTCATCGCGGACGTCTGGTTTGCCCGCGCAGATTTTGCTCAGGATCATCCGGACCTTATCGAAGGTATTGTCCGCGGGATTTTTGATTCCATCGAGTCTCTGAAAGCTCCGGAAGAAAAACAGAAGGTCGCCGAATGGATGTCGGCAGGTTATGCAATTCCTGCCAGCGATTGTCTGGGAATGCTGGGCGACGCGCATTGGACAAATTTTGCTGAAAACAGCCAGTTTTTTCTGAATCAGAACAATCCGTCTCGATTTGAATCTGTCTGGCAACAGGCCTACTACATCTATCGCAACATTCGTTCAGTAACTCATCAGCCAGTCCCGTTCGATCAGGTTGCAGATTTCAGTGTGCTGCAGCGATTGCAGAGCGAAGCAAAGTACTCATCGCAACGCGACGAGTATCAGGCTCAATTCGCCCCGAAGACGACCGGTGAGATCATCGCCGAATCTGATGAAGTGCTGACGAACACCGTCATCATTCATTTCGCTCCCAACAATTCCGATTTGATGAAGAAAGTCATTCGCAAGGATGCTGACGGAAAAGAAATCGACGAACTGTATGATCCAAACGTCGATTTCATTCTGGAAGAAATCTCAAAGATCGTCGGTCAGTTCGGAGCCGCTCGAATCGTGATTGAAGGACACTCCGATGCGTCGATGAAGGCATTATTGCCGGATGATGTGCTCGTTAAACAGCTCTCCGAAAACCGCGCGAATTCCGTGAAAGAATCCCTCATTCAGAAATTCAAA
>JAYUVA010000743.1:0-3317 GCA_043754375.1 Candidatus Kuenenia sp.
GAACCGGCAGCCGATGCGCTCACAGCCTTCCTGTCGTCATTGCAGCAGCCGTTTACCGAAATCAAGGCATCGGGACTCAACCCGGTCCCGATGGAATTCTGGAATCGTGGTCACGGTGAAAACGGCCGCAGACTGTATCACCAGATCGGCTGCGTCGCCTGCCATGCACCCGATGCCGAATACGAAGTGACCGCAATCAAGCCATCGCCAATGGATGAGGTGCTCCCACAACTGGACGCTGATGAACTCAAAGAAATGGGTCTGTCATCGGCCGCTCGGAGAGTGAATTCGGTACCGCATTCTGTATTGGCAGCAAAGTATACGCATCAGTCGCTGACGTACTTTCTGCTGAATCCGGAACACACACGACCAGCCGGTCGAATGCCAAACTTCAGCCTGCCTGCCGTCGATGCTGCTGATATTGCTGCCTGGTTGCTGCGTGACGCAGGTAAGTCTGCGACGCCTCCGACCAGCATTGCGAGATCAGACGCCGCGTTGATTGCACGAGGGCGACAGTTATTTTCTGATCTGCATTGTACAAATTGCCATTCGATTCAGGGTCTGGCCGCGAGGTCATTCGCGAAGCCCTTGGCTGAATTAGTTTCCAAACCCGGTTTCCATCGGCGTGAAGCCGATGGGGAACCCAAAAAGGATGGGCAACCACGATGGGCTTTTGATTCCGCGCAGATCTCGGCCATCAAAGCAGCGATGGCAGCGGTCAGAAAAGCGGCAAAGACAGGCCACACCGAGACACTCAGTTTCCACCTGCTTCAACAAAACTGCTGCGCCTGTCACGAACGAAATCAGCTGGGTGGCATCGGGCGGCATCGCAAGCCGTACTTCGAAACGGTGGGACATGTGGACATCGGTGATGAAGGTCGGCTGCCGCCGGCACTGACTGGTGTCGGGAACAGACTCACAACATCATGGATCACCAATGTACTCGCCGGCAACGGTAGCATCCGCCCGTTTATGACGATCCGCATGCTTGTCTATCCGGCGGATGTCACAAAACCTCTTGCTTTAATGTTCGCCAGCGCCGATGCCGGTACAACGAAGCCGCCAACTG
This sequence comes from Candidatus Kuenenia sp., assembly GCA_043754375.1. Taxonomy (GTDB): domain Bacteria; phylum Planctomycetota; class Planctomycetia; order Planctomycetales; family Planctomycetaceae; genus SXXK01. The sequence continues at coordinate 1,070 of JAYUVA010000743.1, forward strand.
CGGAGAAAGTGTTCGCGCAAGCTGATACGAAGACGCTTGTCGAAGCCGGTCGGCAGTTGATGGACACGGGCTGCGTGCAGTGCCATGCGTTTAAGGGCGAAGCACTTCCCGGGACAGTCGGCATCGATCTGGAAGGCGTGACGCAGCGCGTCCATCCGAACTGGCTGCACGACTTTATGAAAGATCCCGGTTCGTTGAAGGCACGCACTCGAATGCCGACGTTTTTCCCAAATGGGCATAGCCAAAATCGCGAGGTCCTGAACGGCGATGTGGAATTGCAGATCTCCGCAATGCATGCCTACCTGAAAGATCTGGAGAAACAGCCGCTGCCGGAAAAAATCCAGCACGCGCGCGATCAGAACTACGAACTCACGCCGACCGATCGCCCCATCGTCCTGCGGACCTTTATGCCGGTGACCGGCATGCATGCAATCGCCGTTGGTTTCCCACAGCACGTTCATTTTGGTTTCGATGCCGAACAGATCTCCCTGACGCAGGCGTGGCGCGGTCGATTTCTGGACGCCGAAGGAACATGGTTTATCCGATTTGCCCCGCACGCCGATCCGCTCGGAGAAACGCTGATCAATTTCCCCCCAGGAATCGCGGTCGCGCAGTTAGAAGACAAATCGTCGCCGTGGCCTGACGATGCTGCATCGGCCGGAGCAAAATTCTCCGGATATCGTCTGGATAAAACTGGCGTCCCGACATTCCTGTCTAACGTACATGACTTTGCCCTGACCGACCGGATCGAACCGGACGAAGGCAATGGCCTGCGACGCATCATCACGATTGTTGGCTCAGCAGTTTCAACCGATCCCGGACAGCTCTGGTTCCGAGCGATTTCCGGAACGACTCTCACACGACAAACACCGTACAGCATGATGAATGAAACAGGACTCGCAGTCACTGTGACTCTGCCTGACAACCACGGTGAAATTCGAACAGTCGGTGATGCCGCAGAATGGATTGTTCCCGTTGTGATTGATCACGAGACAGTGATCAAGGTGCGATATCAATGGTAATGATTTTTCTTCATCTTCTGACAAAGTGGTCTGCATCTAACGGCGAAAAATCGATCTCACGAGACCGCGAAAAATGAGGAACAACCCTGCAAGGATCGGCGCGAGTCGGATGAAGTAGATTCCTCCTGTAACGGAGCCGGGGCTTGCCGCCACCACGTAACTGGCAAATACAAAAAGTGTGCCCACGACGAGCAGGAAGCAGCCACTACTGAATTCGCCATTTGCGATCTCGTCCTGGCGTGCTCGCCTCAGCTCCCCCTCGGCGAAAGCCTTTTGGCTTTTCTCTTCTGGAGTCAAGGTTCGGTAAACATTGAATTTGCAACTCGGGCACGTGCCATCTGATCCTGGAACGACGCGAGCTCGACAATGTGGGCAGTCTTCGATATTCATGTAGGTGGTTGGCCAAAGGTAGAATTTCAAAGTGTATCTTATTCTGCCATTATTGCCATTGATTTCGAAAGCCATCACGCTTCGCCGTGATGCGGCATATGATTCAATCTTCGCTTCCAACGCCCGCCCGCATTCTTCTGTCGCGACACAGCCCCATGAATAGATTGCTCTTCCTTCTGACCCTGTGCGTGCTGACCGCGCAGTCTGCCAGCATCCGTGCCCAAACTGTTACGACACAAACAGAAGACGACTACTACAAACTGATTTCCGTCAGCACATCGCAAGCCCAGACGGATTCGCGATCCAGGACATGGAAACCGGCCCCGGACGGACTGGCACTGGAAGTCAGCGGGATTGCCGTTCTGGATGACCATCGCGTGGCCGTGGCCATTCACAAGGGGGAGGTCTGGATTCTGGATGGCGTCTATGGCGATCCGCCCTCGAACGTCACTTATCAGCGGTTTGCGTCAGCTCTGCATGAACCGCTGGGGCTGCTTTGCCACAACGATTCACTTTACACCGTACAACGAACCGAGCTGACTCAGCTTCGCGATACCGACGGAGATGACATCGCCGACGAATATCTCACCGTCGCCAAAGGATGGGGAGTCACTGGCCACTATCACGAATATGCGTACGGCCCGAAACTGGATCGCGATGGAAATCTGTGGCTCACGCTGAATATCGGGCTTGGCCTGAAAGGCGACGAACTCCAGCGCACGATTCACGAACCAGCTCCTAGCGCGGCGAAGCCGCAAATCCGAAGTCCGAATTTCGAAATCCGAAAGAACTACGGTCGAAAAGATGCGCGCAAATTGCGCGGTTGTTGAAAAGAA
>JAYUVA010000744.1:0-3063 GCA_043754375.1 Candidatus Kuenenia sp.
CGTGTCGTCGAAGGTTCGCCGGGCATTGCGTTGCGCAGCTCGGTCAGCCGATCGGCGACGCTCTGCAGGGCGGTCGTCATAATCTGCTGCTGTGAGACGATCTGTTCCAGCACATGGCAGACATCGTTAAGGCGCGATTCCTGCTGCCTGACTTTCAGTCCGATGTCCTGAAGCTGCTCACGATCAGCAGCCATGAATCGCTCTTCTATTCCGACAACTCGTAACGGAAGAGCGGCAAGTTTGATGGAAGCACCATCAATGGATTTACGTGCGGCATTCAACAGCCGATCCATTGTGTCCGCACTCGTTGAATGGAGATCGCTGAGCAACTGAAACTCAAGTTCCAGCCCGGTCACGAGTTCCGGTGCCGACAATTCCTTGATTGACTCCGATATCGGCTCAGCCGTGCCTTCGTCGGCGGCAGATGGCATTGTTTCTGCTGTTTCGGAAACTGCATTTTCTGTCAGGAAGCGAAAAACAAGCCGCACGTCGCCGATCTCAACAATGTCGCCATCCTGCAATACAGCGCGGGGGACGGACTCGCCATTGACAAACAATTCCGGGCGTTCGGCCATGAGCGTGATCGATGCCGACAGGCGGGTGACGCGCAGAATCGAATGCAGCGCAGGAACCTCCTGGTCTCCTAACCGAAGATCGCAGGCTGATCCGTGTCCGATGAGGAACGAGCCCTCAGAAACCGGACGAATCGGAAACCTCGAGTCACTGTCTGCCACTCGCAAAAACGCGACTGCGTCGCGGGGCAGAAATTTGATGATATTTTCCACGGCCATCCTCGCCGTTCGCACTAAAAGTCATCCGTGAGCAGTTCATCGATGATGGATCGATGACCGTGTGATAGTTCCCTGTTCTGTTCGATCGTCGCTCTGGCAGTGCTGCGTGAGACTGGTCAGTCAAATCTGACAGATTCTGAAGACTTCGGACCTTAATACTGGCACAGTTTCACGCGGCAGATTCTGCCGATTCCTCGTCGAATGCGATCGCTGGTTGCCCAATCCTGAGAAGCCACAAGAAGCGGTTGTCTGGCGATTTCCCCGGACTGCGGCAGCCTGCTGCCGCTTTTATGCGCGCAGCCTGCTGCGGGACTTTGGGACCTGGCTTGGTTATGATCTTCAGGTGAAGTGATCTTCAGGTGCCAAGCACCTGAGTGCCGAACGCTCAGGACTCTCGACGCTCAGGTAATCCTTCACAGTACTGGCCCGAGTGTGTTACAATCACGGGGTTCAACGGCGCACAGCAAGTTTCAATTGACAAATCCGCATCAAACGGCTCTGTCTGCCTTTCTATCCACTTGTCAAAAAATTCACCATGCAACAACAGACGAATGATTTCGCTGTTCATTTCGATCACGAAGCACGATCCAACGCCGTCCGGGATATCATTTCCGCGACCGAACCGCATTCGCTTCGGACATTTACTCCCAGCCAGGCTGTGCTCGCAAAATCGGCAGGCGTGTTTCACTGGACTCCTGAAGGACGTCGGCTGTACGATTTCACTTCCGGCGTTCTTGTGGCCAATCTTGGTCACAATCCAAAACGGTGGATGAATCGATTCACCACTTATCTGGGATGGAATCCATCAGTGATGTCGTCTTCGGAAGACGGATTCTTCCAGGGTGTGTCGCTGACAGCGTACAACGCCATCACCGAATTGGAAGCGATCGCCAGCCAACGTTTGATCGCCAATCTGCAGGCCAGTCCGGGCGGTAGTCGTCTGGACACTGTCATCTGGGCTGCGTCGGGATCGGAAGCCGTTCAAAAATCGCTGTGGGCCTGCATGCAGCGCAGTCCTCAACGCGATCACATCATCGCCACACGCTTCGGGTTTCACGGCAAGAAAGGACTCAGCGGTGCGGTGACAGGATCTGAAAAGGATGGAGATCGGGATCCTCGAGTCCATTTTATCTCGTTTCCGCGTGAAGAATGTTCTGACATAGATGCTCCGGCAAAGGCGTTTGATCCGGCAGCATATCGCGCAGAACTGGATCGCGTCTGGAGCGCCAGCAACGGCACGATTGGTTGTCTGATCACTGAGCCGTATCTGGGCGGTGGCGGTAGTTTTCATCCACCAAAAGCTTACCTTCAATTGCTGCAGGCCTTTTGTCGCGAACACGACATTCTGCTTATTCTGGATGAGGTTCAATCAAATTTCGGACGCACAGGACACATGTACGCCTTCGAATCGTACGGGATTGAGCCTGATTTTGTGTGCCTTGGCAAGGGCCTTGGCAACGGCATTCCTGTGAGTGCCGCTGTGGGACGCCGTGATGTCTGTGATCTGATGGGCTATGGCGCGACTTCGGACACCTGGAGCGCAAATCCGCTGTCATCAGCCGCCGTGTTGGCGACGCTCGACGAATTTGAAAGCACCGACATTCTGGAACGGACACGGCATCTCCATGATATTTTCCTCAAGGGCCTGCGGCGTTTAAAGGAAACCGGTGTCATCGTCAACATACGTGGCGAAGGAATGGTTTTTGGAATTGAATGTGGCCCGCTGGGAACATTGAACGCCAATCAAGTCGCCAATGCCGTCGTGGAACGAAGTTACCTTGGAAAGCCAGACGGCGACGGAATTCATCTTCTGGGCCCGCTGGCCAACTGCGTCATTCGCATCAGCCCGCCGATGTGCATGACCGACAGCGATGCGGATGCGTCGCTGAAGCTGCTGTTCGAATTCGTTAACGATCTGGCGGTCACCAAACTGAAATGCACAGTCGGTACGTGTTGAGCGTTGAAACGGTGTCGTGCCGCAGATGGAATGACTAAAAAGGGACTAAAAAGGGGGGGACTAAAAAGGGGCCATCGGGGACTAAAAAGGGGCCATCCAAACAAGTAGCAAAGGCACAACAATCATCTTTCCAGATCAACAAGTTTGTGCAGCCCGCCTTAAGCGTGTCGCGGCACACGACTCTTCGGAATCGTAGAGGCCACTGCAGCGTTGAAGCGGGAGGCAGGCGTAATGCGGTTTGCCGAGCGGCGTTTCCCGAATTGCTCAACGACCAGCAACCAGACTTCCGCAGACAGGTTCAGCCGTTCCAGAATC
>JAYUVA010000745.1:0-3649 GCA_043754375.1 Candidatus Kuenenia sp.
GGCTGATGGCTCCACGGTTGATGGATCCACGGTTGACTACACTCGCGACGTAAAGTCGATCTTCCGCGAACGCTGCTACGCCTGTCATGGGGCGTTGAAGCAGGAAGGTGGGCTGCGGCTGGATACCGGATCGCTCGCCAAAACCGGCGGTCACAGTGGAGCCACGATTGTTGCCGGTGACGCTGAGCACAGTCCGTTGATTGAACGCATTTCCGCGTCCGACGAGAGTGTACGAATGCCGCCGGAAGGCAAGCCACTGACGACTGATCAGATCAGAGTATTGACGCGCTGGGTTGAATCCGGAGCTGTGTCGCCCGACGATGAACAACCCGAGCAGGATCCCCGGAAGCACTGGGCGTTTCAGAAACCCGTGCGGCCCGAAGTTCCCGTGGATCGGGACTTGACAGCCAAAGTGTCTGCCAGCTCAAATCCCATTGATGCCTTCATCAACGCGCAATACCGATCGAATGGCATTGCAGCCATGCCGTCCACCGACAAAGCCACGTTGCTGCGTCGCGTGTGCCTGGATCTGAAGGGTCTGCCCCCGACAGCCGATGAACTGCAGGCATTTCTGGTGGACGAATCACCGACAGCGTATGAACAGGCGGTCGATCGTTTTCTCGCGTCGCCTCAGCATGGTGAACGCTGGGCTCGACACTGGATGGACGTCTGGCGTTACAGTGACTGGTATGGCCGCCGAGCAGTTCCCGACGTGATGAACAGCTATCCGATGGTCTGGCGGTGGCGCGACTGGATCGTGAGGTCGATCAACGAAGACAAGCCCTACAGTCAAATGGTCATCGAGATGCTGGCGGCGGATGAGTTGTTGCCTGCCGATGATCAGAATGTCGTCGCCACCGGATTCCTTGTTCGAAGCTGGTTCAAGTGGAACTACGAAACATGGAAGAAGGATCTCGTCGAACATACGGGCAAGGCGTTCCTCGGGATGACCCTGAACTGCTGCCAGTGCCATGATCACAAATACGATCCTTTCTCACAGGAAGAGTATTTCCGATTCCGGGCGTTCTTTGAACCGCTGGAGCTGCGACATGACCGAGTACCAGGAGAAGCCGATCCGGGGCCGTTTGTGAAATACGTGTACGCGCTTTCGTACGGCCCGATCAAGAGCGGCATGATCCGGGTTTTCGACGAATACCTTGATGCGGAGACGTTGATGTTCTCCAAAGGTGATTCTCGACTGCGGATTGAAGGGAAACCGCCGATGACTCCGGCCGCCCCTGCTGTGACTGGCGGTGATCAATTGCAGATCTCGCAGATCGTGTTGCCGATCACTGCCGCGTATCCGGGGATGAAGGAATTTGTGCGTGCGGAGGAACGGAGCAAACCAATGGCTGCAATTGCTGCCGCCGAAACAGAACTTGCCGCAGCCAAAGCCGCGCTGTCTGACGAACCCGCGGCGTTGCGGGACGAATTGCTGGCTGCCGAAGATGCACTCAACGTGGCTCGCGAGGAAGCGCTTCGACAACTCCGTACAGACGAATCCAGTACCGCTCGTCAGGCGCTGCAAGGTACGCAGTCACTTGTGCTGGATGCGAAGACCGGTCGCCGAGCGTTGTCGCACACGGTTCCGGAACTTAGTTCACTCGCGGACAACGGAACTGTCTCGTACCTCGTTCAGATCGTGCAGGATGATCACACCAATTTTCAACTGGCACTGGACATCGCTCAGGGAGCGACCGGCGGATACGTCGCTTTTGAAAAAGGTTCGATCAAGACCTATCAGCCCGGTGGTTTCAACGAATTCGTCGCCGGGAACTATGACGTCACGAAGGGGCAGAATCGTTTCCGAGTGCAGATGCAGCTCGATTTGTCGCAGAACCAGTTTTTGCTGACAGTGACATCAATGTCGGACAATGTCGTCGTGGTCAGCGCGGTTCCGGCAGCTGTCAACGGCTGGAAGCCACAGGTGAACGGCCAGCGTGGACTGTTTATTGATTGCCGACCGGGGACGGAAGCGATTTACGACGCATTGACGTTCGCTCAGCCGGACGGCACGAATGTGCTGTCATTTGATTTCGAGCCGCCCGCATTTTCTGAAGGTCAGGACGTCGTCGATGCATCTGCAGCGGCGGGCTCCTCGCCATGGATGATGACGGGATATTGTCAGGCACCAGCGACTTCAAAAATCACGTCAGCAGTTTCACTGAATCCAGCCGTTCAGACAGCGGTCGCCCGGCTGAAGGCGGCGCAACAGGCGCTGCGGCTGCCGGTGTTGACAATTGCTGCGGCTGAAGCCAGGTTGACAGCGGCTCACCGGGAACTCGCCAGTATCCAACAGCGAATTGAAACCGATACGATTCGGTATTCAACGGGCCTGCTGTCAGAAGACCGGCAAGCGGAACCAGAGGTGAAATCGCTGATTCATGCGGCTTGTCAAAGCGAGCGAGCGGCAACGGTGGCGACAGCAAAAGCTGGTCTGGCAGCGGCCGATCAAGCCATCGCCTCAGCGGAACTGAAGATCGCCGAAGTGAGCAAACAGGCCGATCAGACTGCAATCGATGCGGCGAACAAATCTCTGCAGACTGCGCAGCAACAGCGCGGTGCGGCAACGACAGCACTCAGTGCTGCGAACGCAACGCTGGCAACGGAACCGGGTGAATACACGCCGCTATCGCCAAAGTATCCTCAGATCACATCAGGTCGGCGCGCCGCTTTGGCAAACTGGATCACGAGCCGGGACAATCCCTTGACCGCACGAGTCGCCGTGAATCACATCTGGTTGCGACACTTTGGACAGGCGTTGGTGGAGACGACTCATGATTTCGGGCGCAACGGCAGTCGTCCGACGCATCCTGAGCTCCTGGACTGGCTGGCGTGCGAGTTGATGGAATCGGGCTGGTCCATGAAGCACGTGCATCGCTTGATCGTCACAAGCCAGACCTATCGCCTCGCCAGTATGTTACCTCAATCATCCGCAGCGGTCTCAGAGCAGTTCGCGTCAGCAGGTGCGCTGGATCCGGACAACAAATTGTATTGGCGATTTCCCGCTGCGCGGATGCAGGCAGAAGTTGTGCGCGACAGCCTGCTGGCGGTTGCCGGAGAACTCGATGTGACCATGGGAGGCCACGAGATCGACCACCAACAGGGTATGATATCGCATCGCCGCAGCCTGTACTTTGCCCATCATGGCGAAGAGAAAATGGAGTTCCTGGAACTCTTCGACGCGGCCAATGCGTGCGACTGCTACAAACGGACGTCGTCTGTGCAACCTCAGCAGGCGTTGGCTCTGACAAACAGCGAGCTGACGAAAACCCTGAGTCGCCAACTTGCGAAAAAACTTTGGTCACAAGTCGCCCGCGAAGCGGACACTCTTCGTTTAACCCGAGCCAACGGCGAGGCTGATGCATCAGAAATCATTCGCTCAGCGGCTGACGACTCGGTCCCCCGCTTTGTGAAACTCGCATTTCTTCAGGTCCTGAGTCGCGAACCGCGAGAAAATGAACTGTCGGCCTCACTCGGCTTTCTGGAACAACAGGCAGGACGGCTGGCTCCGACCGATGGAAGCACCGTATCGTTTGATCCCAGCGAACGATCGCGTGAGAATCTGATTCATGCGTTGATGAATCACAATGATTTTGTCACAGTCAGGTAGTGAGAATGCGACGTTACATCAGGAGTTATCGGCCAA
>JAYUVA010000746.1:0-8671 GCA_043754375.1 Candidatus Kuenenia sp.
CGAGCTCTAAAAACCAGCCTCAGAGCACTTACTGAACATTCACACCTCTGCTGGTTTTGAAGCGCCCATGAGTGGCTGGTTTTGAAGCGCCCAATGACAAACTGGCATTTGAAAGAACATTGTCGATCTCTTTCAGTCCGACATTCAGTAGCTGCAGCGATGGGTTCAAGTCAACTGCATATTTGATTGCATCGATGCTGGCGAAATACCCGGCCCAGTGTTTCTCGGTTTGGATTCTGGAGATGCGTCTGTTTCTCATTGAAAGCTGGAGGCCAACATCCACGTCTGAAGCAAGTGGCTCTTTGCTCGCATCGTCATCTGCATCTTGGCAGGATCGTCGAAGTAGCTTTCTGTATTTTGCTGATGCTGAAATCAGATGTTGCGAAAATGACGGCACGAACTCAGCAAGTTTGGTTGATGCAAGCGCTTCCGTGAGGCACATTTTCGCTTCTTTGAGGCGGAATTCAGGTGGCTTCGATGTGTAGGCCGCTGCGATACCCTTCGTGGCCCATGCCTCGACGTTCGATGGATCGAGAACGACAGACCGAGATGCGTTTGCATACGCTTCCTCGTACAACTCTGCCCCCATCATTTGCCGTGCAAGCCGGTAGAGGTTCCAGCTTTCAGTTGACGGCTGAGTGTCTTTTACATCCCATGCTATCTTGGCAACGGACGGGGAAAAAAAATCTTGTGAGGAAGGGGATTCAATCTGCGGAGGCGATTCTGACTGCACGTTAATCGGCTGAACGCCTCGCTCTGGCATCAGTATGCTCCCGAGGGACGGAGGCGGAGATTCTGAACTCCCGACCGTCGGTCTGTTGTCCGAATCATACTGCGGTTGGTTCACTTCTGCCGATTCGCTTTGTTTACACTTGCGTTCCAGATCGTGCAAAAATGCTTCAACCGGGCTATCCCGAGTTGGAAATGACACGACGATAACGGTGTGACATTTGGGACACTTCAACTGCTTGCCAACATGAGATGCCGCCGTTTGGAGCGTCGCTGCGCACGACCGGCATGTCACAGTAATTTGATCGCCGGAACTCATTGACTTGCTTTCAGAAATTGTGGCACCGAATCATATCATTCACGATACCTTGCGGAACTCTGACACGATATCAACTGATCTGCACCGAATACCATTCAAGCGCAACGCAAAAACTGTACCGTCGTACGAATCTGAGGGGATCAGTCTATCGTTGTGGCCCGGTTCTCTGGCCAGATAATCCAGCATCCCGCCTGCCTTGCTGCCGCTGTTACAAGTTTCCGTTTTTCCAGGAAGAAGTATCGCAACGCTTCCTGCAGTTCTTCCTGCTCCTCGGCTTCTGTTTCAGTGAAGTCGCTGCCCCGTTTCAGTATCGATTGATGTGCGTGAAAAAGGGCATTACAAAAACGCAGTCCGTGCAATGCCCATACTTTCCGTTTCTGATTCCGGGCTCGCTCGACTTCTGCTGCCCACACTCCAAAGAATCTGTCGGGTCCGCCGAGCGTAGACAGCATCATCAGCACAAGATTGCTGATCTTCTGAAAGCTGCGGAGTCCTGCAATCCGGGTGGCTGTCTTCTGAAGGAATACGCCGTTTTCCTTCTGCCTCCGCTTTCGGTACCGTTCCCGCTCGGAAATAGCATGACATTGTCTGCAGTCCGGCATCCTCGCCTCTTCGTCTTTCCATCGTTTCCGGAATTCAGTGAGGGGGAAGGCGCGAGCACACACTGAACAGATTTTTGTGTTGGGGGAGGGTTGGAACATTATCGGTCTTGTCTGCATACAAAAGAAAATGTGCCAAGAATGGGTTATTCCACTGGCGGACTGTAAGTGCAGCTTGCCGGAATGTTTAGTGCAGAATTCGCGAATATCGATCCAGAATCGATCGCCAAGGTGGGGAAATCACTCATCAGCAACAGCCCACGGAACGAACGGAACGAACTTCCATATTATCCCGTATAGAACACCAGTAAGCGAAATAGTATGGAACATCATTCCGTTCGTTCCAAATCCTCCACTGTGGATTCCGAACCTCTGAGCAACAGGCCACGATAACACGTACCGTTGGATGTGAATTTCTCAAACCCACGCTCTGCGAAACGTATCCCGACAGTGCGCTTATCAGGCACAACATCGCCTGAATCTCGTCCAAATGACTCCAGGGCTGTGTAAAGTTCACTGAATCTGATGTGATGAGAGGGATCAAAAATACAGCGATGTTCAAGAAATCGTCCGATCAGATCCTCGGATCTTTTGTATTCCGCTGTGGCGTCGCAGACCTGCTTCGGAGGGGACAGACCAATCCGCTGCCACTCCAGGCACCCCCGCACAGCCCACGCCAGGATTCCGACTCGTTCGGACTTCAGTTTTTCAAGTAACTGCTTGTCCTGCCGCGCCTCATCGAAGTGTTGATCAAATGGAATCAGCAACACGCGACGCCAGATCCCTTCGTCAGTGCCTTTGATGACTGGTCGATGATTTGTGCATAAGACAATCTTGTGAGTAGGATTGAATTGCCAAAAATCTTCTTTCATCCTTCTTGCGTTGATTCTCTCGCCCCCGGTCAGCATCTTCACTTTCGATTCCGCGAGGTCGCACGATGCATCTGTCTCGACGCAGGAAACAAAGCGCTGTCCAAAGAGCCGCGCGTTTTCCGTTGGGTGACCCTCCCACTTCTTTTTCATCAGGAAATCAGGCATACACTGCATTGTGTAGTCCATTCCGACCGTCTCCATAAAAGCGTTCAGGAGCGTCGATTTTCCGTTGGCACCTGTCCCGAAGAAAATCGGTAACTTCTGCTCAGACACGTCGCCAGTCAGAAAGTATCCAAACAGTCGTTGAATGAATTGGATCAATTCGTCATCAACGAACACATCTCGAAGAAACCGCTTCCACAACGGTGACTCAACATCAGGCTGAAACTCAGTGGGGCAGAGTTTTGTGATACTCAGGCTGCGGTCATGCGTCAGCAACTTGCCAGTTTTAAGGTCAACCATGCCATTCGTGCAATTCAGGATCCAATGATTCGTGTCCATCTCTGACACTCTGATTGGAAGCTCCGGGCCTGCCAATGTAATCATTGCTTTCAATCGATCCAGTTTGGCCGTTGCACAAACATGTTTCAGAGCAATGCCAACGCCATCGTTTGCGCCAGGATGTTCCACTACTTCACCGAACATTTTGGTTGTCAGCTCTTTTGCGAGCCTCAACGGTCGTTCCTCGTCGTCGATTTTCCAGCGCGAGCCGTCCCAGGAGTGCCACTTCTTCCAGGCAGCGCAGTACCGCAATTCGTCGCGGTATGTATTTGCGAAGTGCTTTGAATTGCCAATGTCGTTCCGGTCGGTCTGATTGTAGGAACGACCAACGGGTTGTTCCGCTGCATCGTCCGCCGGATCCGCCAAGATACGGGTCTGCCGTCCCCAGTCGTAGAACTCCCTGCAACCACCAATTGCCTTTTGAATCGTGGCGGTTCTGTAGTCTTCGCGCTCCCACTTTTCACGCATCAACCCTGACACCCTGAAGCATTCGTCAATCAGATTCGCATCTCCACCGCACCAAAACGCCAATAGGCTGCATAGTGACAAATCACCGGAGGACTGATCGTCATTGAATTCGCTGCAGTCACCTCCCCACAGTTGCCGGAACTTATCGCCATTTCTTGCTGCCGATGCCTTTTCGACGATTTCCAGTGCGGTCGCAGAAACAGACGTTGCCGGGGTTCTGGCCTTTTTGTCGGCAGAACCCTGGTCGGGGAAACTCTCCGCAAACCACTTCTGAAGTTCATCATTGTGATCGCGAACCGCAGACGGCTCTTTGGGATCTCGACCTGACTGCAGATGCTCGATCCGTTGGGAAGTGACTGTGAAGTATCGTCCGCGACAATATGCTTCGACTCCCAGCTTTGGATTCTTCCGGCCTGTCCTGCGCTTCCCATTTTTATCAGGTTCATCGGAAATCGGCAGTTTGCCTTTGATCCACAGCTTTAGACCTTGTCCACTGGGACTGATCTCAGCATAACTTTGGGGGAATCGCTGCAAGAGGTTCAGAGCCGACTCGCTGAACTGTCCGTCCTGAATACAGTCGTCAGAGTCGATGCCGACATAGGGGTCGTCGTCGGAGAACACGAATCCGACCCCATTAAGGTTGCTGTTTTCGTCGAGTCTCTTCAACGCAGATTCAAAGGACGAAAACGATCGGTGATCAGTACAGTCTGCCTCATACCCGGTCGCGGCATTGATCGGAACCTTGGTTTCCGTGCCCTTGCGTTTCTTGTACTGCCAGCAAACCCATTGATTCAGTTCGCGGAGTTCGGCGGGGATCTTTTCGGGGGTAATGTTGCTGCACATCTCAGCACCCTCCCGATTCAGGGTACAGCAGTTCAAGGATCATTTGATCCCTACGGAACCGAAAGCGATATGCAAAATCGTGACCGTCCTCACACCAAAACGAATACACAACGTAAGTACAGTCGAATGACCGCAGACGCTTCGGATGAACGTAGGCACAGCCACAGACAGGGCAGAGCATCACCCCGTTGTCGCCGACCGTTTCGTTCGAAGTACGCGAACAAATGCCATTGCCAGACTTTATTGGCGTTGTTGCCATAGTATTCACGCTCCCGATGTTTAGATATTTGTGATCGCTGCTGGCGACAAATAACCTGCCAGTTCCGGCGTCATGCTGGGGCTGGCATTGTTGTTGCATGGGTTCACCAACTTTCACGAACAACGTGTGCCGACGGACTTTCTGCAATTGCGTTCATCGTCACTTGCTAAGCAGGCCAACGGCTTCAAGTTCCGCGTCTGAGACATCGCGACAACGCTGCTGAGTCAGTTCCATCCGACTGAGACGAGCTTTGGTCACTTCGTCCAGGAACTGCCGGACAGCGGCTCTGGTCGTGCATGGTTGGCGACCAGCGTACCAGACCTGGAGACGGATTCGCTCGCCATTCAGGCCAGCCATTCCTCGCGTGATCCAGCGATGTGTGGTGGATGGATTTTTCTCGCCGGGGACTTCTTCCCGGATTGCTTGATTCAATGGAATCAAGGCGTCAGTCAATTCAGCTTTGCGCATAAAAAACTCTCACTTGCAATCAGTTACGTGGCCCGGAATGGGCGGCGTTCGTTGCATTGAGAGTAGTAAAGATTCTGCGGTGGTCGAGAAGTACGAACAGCTGCGGGATGAGATGGGACGGACGGGATGAAACGGGAAGAGATTAGTCCTCGAACTCAACATTGAATTGTGCTTCAACGATGTTTCGAATTCTTTTCCAATCAAAGGCAAAGGCACTGCCCTTTTTTCCGTCGCGTTGGCCCCATTCTTTCTTCTGTTTGTTGTTCAGCGTCTTCGCGGATATCTCCACAGCTTTTTTCGAAAGTTTCTGCTGGATCTCTTCAACCGTCACCAACTCTGCTCGCGATTCATGATCGCGATTCGGCGCATCTGGCCATTGACATGCAGAAAGCTCCAGTTCAATCAATCGCATCCACACTTGCACCTGGATTGCGTCAAACTTCCAAAGCTTCTGCACTTCATTCCAATGTGCAACAATTTTTGCAGCTTCATCTGCGACTCTTTCGTCGATCGGTAGCCGTAATGATTCTTTTGTGTGCGTAACAAAGTTCCGCTTCAGCCAGACGCATCTTTTCTCCACAAGCTCAATTGCGAGTTCACAAAAAGGTTGACCGATTGTGCCTTGGAATTCTGGCGGCGTTGGGAGTTGCATTCTTGCCAGCTTTAGCTGCTGAGCAATCTCACTTATTATTCGGCGGGAACGAACGGTCCAGCCCAACATGCACTTTATGGGACAGCGTAGTTCTTCTCCGAGATGCCTCCGGCAACGTGGATCGGAAATACACTCATCGACTTTTGCTGCTGCACCTATCAATTTGCCGAATTCATAGAGCCAGCTTTTTTCGCTGGTTGGACTTGGTTTATCGTTTCGGCAGATACCCCATGTGTCACCTGCATGTAGCTTCCAACCGACGTCTTCCAAGCGCAGCGTTCCGTCTGTTTGCACCTGCCAAGCCCGCATGATTTCCATAAAACCAGACTCCCGAACGTCGTCCACCCAAAAGAAAACATGCAGGGCAGGCGGCTTTCGGGAACCGCCGTTCGGGGATCAGCCTGGCCCTGCTCTCGAATTGTAATCAACTTTTCGGCTATGTACGACGCAATGCGGAAGGGAGCATTTGTCCACGTTGGCCCGCCGATTGTTTTGGATTTGATTTGCAATTCACTTTAATTGTGTGTCGAATTACGCCGATTCAGACACAAGAGTTTTAGAGTGCAGCGTTAAATCCGATTGATATGGGCGGAGAAGTTCGGTTCTCAAAAACGTTCGATTTGTCGTAGACTCTCCGACTTCCCAAATTATCTTCTCAATTATTCTTCACGAGTGGCGCTCATGTCCCCAACCAGACTTAATTCAATCGTTCTTTTTGAGGATGGTGAGGATGTTTTCGTCAATCCACAAGACAACGACAAGTTTGTTTTGACTGCGCAAGATGCTGTTCGGGCTTGTCGGGCTTGGGATAAGGGTGTGCAGTTCGGGCGTCAGTTCGAAGAACTCTTGAATCATCTGAGTCGATGGATTGAGCAAAATCGGGTACACATTTCCGTCGCGAAACTCAATGTGCGACAGAACGATATTCTTTTTGTGGTGACTCAGAAAGTAGTGGAACGCGACGACGTCTTGGCCGATCAGTTGACCGAGTTGGATTTGGAAATTGCAACAGACCAACGATTTGACCTGATCTCACTCAATGTGCTTTCCCTTCCGCTCGTGGATAGTGAATCTGCAGCTGCGTTCTTATCGTCCGGCGAGATTCTGACTCATGCCGAATAAGGCGTCGCATCTTTGTGTCGTCAAAGAAAACTCTGCGGCAATTGATTGGTTGCGACAAGCAAATCCTCCGATACCCCAATGGGTTGTTACGGTGGCGTTCTACAAAGCGCTTCATATCGTAGAAGCTGTCTTCATCGCCGATAACAGCAGTCCGATTAAGCATGCAGATGATCATCAGCAGCGGAATCACGTCCTAAAGAGCCATCGTCGATATCAGCATCTTTGGAAGCACTACCGCCCATTGTGGAACGACTCTCTAATCGCTCGGTATCTTCAAGGCAACGAGGAAACCGAAACATACATCGGGTTTGCGGATTACATGTCGCTTGCGGACGTCGACAAGACGCACTTGAACCATCACCTCGTGCAAATCGTTCGCACGGCAAGAACACTGCTGGGTGACCCGACTTTCTTGCAGGATGATTATCCATAAGACCTTGCCTTAAATCATCCAAACTGCAGGGCGTTCGCTTCGGCTCGTGACAGATCCACGTCAGCATAGTGGCGCTCTGTGGTCTGCTTGCTGGAGTGCCCCAGTATCTGCTGTGCGGTCTCAAGATCTCCGTCACGGCGTGCCTGCGTTGCTCTGGTCTTGCGAAGCTGTCCCGGTGACCAGCGAGGAATGCCGGCCTTGTCGCAGGCGTTACGGATCGCGGAATTTACCCCATGCTTGGTGTAGCAATTGCCAACCTTGCGAGCCTTAGCCTTGTCTCCAAATGCCTTACGGACGTATTCCTCAAATCCAACTTGGGGATCGAATACGAAATCTGACCGGCTCATTTCCCGAATTCCGTTCAGTACGAGTTGACCCTGCGGACCGATGACGATAATACGGTTTTTTCCCTTATGCGTCGTTTTGTGGTGTTTTGGGCAATACGTCCAGACGGCTTTGGTTGTGTTGATCTCTGACCATTTCAACGCGACTGCTTCTGACGGGCGGCATCCAGTGAAAAGCATGAACTGAATCATCGCCCAGACGGGACTGGTAACGAACGACTTGATGGCATCGACTGCGGCCACAGAGACTGGACCCTTTGGCTGCGGTGCTCGTGCTTCTGTCTTGCCAACGCGGAGCCCATGCACGGTCCGCAGTGCCTGAGATACGTTGACAGAGACAAGTTCTTCGGACACTCCCCAGTCGAACACCTGCTTGATGCGACGGATCCGGCCATTGATTGTCTGCTGTGCGAGTCCGTCTTTCACCATCTGCTGCTGCAGTTGTTTCAGCTTCTTCGGTCCGAAGTCGATGACCCGGACACCATGAAACAGACTGTTCATGGACTGCAGCGCATGCCGGAAGTTTGCGGTCTCCCCGGTCGGCACCCCGTCCCGGCGATATTCCTTGTCGGCGTGCTGGAGAAATAGAAACGCCAACCGTGAAACTGTCAGGGCGACATCGACGGTCGGCCTGCGTTCACAGTGGGCGGCTTCCCAATCGGCCATGATCTTGTCGAATGCGGCTTTAGACTCCGGGGAATTGTACTCGCCCAGGTAAACCCGCTTGCCGTTGACCGTTGTTCGTGCCAGGCCCTTGTTGCATCCGTAGATCGGTTTGCGTGCCATGAATCCTACTCCCGAAAAGTGAGGTCCTAAGACTTCATTTTCTCCACTTCCAAATAACAGAAGTGGAGAAATGTTGTCTATGTCCTCACTGCTCAGAGAGAGCAGGTTTCCGAAACACTCGGAAAAGAACGTGTTTTGTGAGTTTCGCGCTGTGCCGAACGTGCTAGCATCACGATGCCTTGGGAAGCTGATGTGTTGCCACTACACCACAGCCGCGAAAAACAACAGTTGCCAACGAATCGCCAATGTATTCGGTATTTCTGACCATTGCAATCT
>JAYUVA010000747.1:0-6005 GCA_043754375.1 Candidatus Kuenenia sp.
CGAATCCAGTGCGTTCGTCATCCGCTGCAGTACGTGATTGGGCACTGGTGCTCCGGCAGACAGGATTCGTCGCAAAGTGGGCAACCTGATCTGTCGTTCCTCACAATATCGACCAACACGATTCCACATTGCCGGCGACCCATAGGCTTGAGTCACGTTTTGAGACTCAATCGCTTCCACGATCCGCTCTGGATTCACTGCGGCGGGTCTGGTCGGGTCCATTTCCGGAATGACAGACGTCACCTGCATCGCAAGGTTAAACAACGAGAAAAGAGGAAATCCCGGGAGATCCACTTCCCCAGGCTGGATCTGATACCGATCCCGAATCAACTCGACTTGCGCGTTAAACATTCCATGTTCGTAGTGGACTCCCTTTGGTGGTCCGGTACTGCCGGAAGTAAAAATAATGGCCGCAGAATCGGTCGGCGTCGTGACGGGCATCGAGATGCAGGATCGTCGGCCCGCAGTGACAAGCTGCCAATACGATTCACACCCAAGGCGACGATTTCGCGGACCCACCACAACGTTGAACCGTGCGTTACGGAATCGCCAAGGCATCAGACGACGGACAACATGCACCGGCGTAATTGCCACGAAGCCATCAGGATTGACTGTGTCAAGGCAGCGGAGGACGCTGCGTTTCCCCATCCCTGGATCAATGAGCGTGCAGCAGGCTCCTGCCCGCATAATCCCGAATGTCAACGCAATGAATTCAATCGACGGTCGCACCATGAGCACGATGCGATGTTCCGGTCGGACTCCAAGTTCGATCAGGCCACGTGCAATGGCATCAACTTCTGCGTCCAGTTGCTGAAAAGTCACGTGCGTCCATGCGACGCGCCTTACCCGATCCCGTGTTTCCGGGAAGACTACTGCGCGTTGGTTTGGAACCAATGCGGCGGACATTCTTAGTCGGTCAGCGATGTTGAATTGGTCGGCAGCCATTCGATTACGTATGCATTGCGAAAATAAGGAAGATCAGTCTCGTAATGACGAGTCGTCAGATCGCACAGGTGAGGCAAGGATGACTAAAGATTCCCGCAAGTCAAACCAGCGAGACTTTTTTGCATTTGCCGAATTGATCCGGCGGCCCGTCTTCGACCGGCAATAACTGCCTGAAAGCGCGCATGACGGAGAAACATCTCGGAGAATTTCTGACGATGGTTAAATAGCTGCATCTGTTGCTCTTCGCGGCCTGCAAATCCCGGCAGTCTTCGCTGCCGACCGGATTCGTATCACACACCCGACAATTGAACGCTGTCTCCTGTCATGGCGAGTCCCATCGCTTCCGACAGCGAAATTTTGCGCTGGTGTCGCTGATCGGATCAGGCCCCTGACCTGAAACGATTTCTTCAGGAAACGACGAGCTTCAGGTTTCACGGAGTCGGGCTGTACGGGATGGACGCCACTCAAATTGTTTCAGGAATACTGTTGCAGGTATGCAGCGCGTTGCAGTCCGCACGCACGTCTCTGCGTTTATCTGAAATTCCAAATCTGCCTGTCTCTGCCCAGAAGAGGTTTTGCCCCGATGCCGCGTATTCGCAACATTCAATCATCCGGTAAACGTAATTTCCTCGCGATGTGTGCTTCTGCAGTAAGCCTCGGGGCGATTTGTTGCAGCTTTGATCCTGTCCCTGCCGGGGAAGACCTTCAGTTAATTCGAGTGAATTCGGCTGTGACTGCAACTGACAACACGTCGGACGTTCCGCTCCCTCCGGGCATTCAGGCCAGCCCTTCAGATACTGTTAACTCAGCTCAGTCGATCGGTGTCGTTCAGCCCGTCAGCAGCGGCGACCTGAACAACCACGACGCAATCAAATTCTCACTGTTGCTGTTGAAAGACGGCGGGCGCTTCATTGACAACATCGACAACTACCGCGTCACGTTTGAAAAGCAGGAACGCATCAAGGGCGACATCGGTGCACTTGAGACGATGGAACTAAAAGTCCGTCATTTCCCCACCTTCAGCGTCTACATGAAATGGAAAACCGGGGATGCCGGGCGGCAGTTGCTGTACAACGACGAATACGACGACAAGCAGATGGTCGTGAAACTTGGTGGGCTGAAAGGCCGAATTCTGCCAGCGTTGAAACTTGACCCGCTCGGTTCCGAAGCCAAAGCCGGAGCACGCTACCCGGTGACTGAAGCTGGCATCTCCGGCATGATTCGACAGATGATTGTGCATCGCGAAAATGATCTGAATCACGGACACGGTATTGATTGCAGCCGACTGGCAAATCAGGTCTTTGACGAGCGAGAGTGCTACTGTTTCAGATACGAATACAGCGAGCCGAAATTCAATACGCTGTACCGTAAAAGTATCGTCCTGATGGACACACGCTACCATGTGCCTCTCAAGGTTACGAATTACACATGGAGCGAAAACGCCGAAGGCATGACACCGGAACAGATCGACGAAATGACAATGATTGAAGACTATGCGTTTCGGCAGTTGGACATGGGTGCGAAACTCGTCGCCGAAGATTTTAGCCGCGACAATCCTGCTTATCGCATGTAATGCAATCGGCTCAATCCCGAAGTCAGAGAAGGGCGACGGCACGCGAAGCTCACCGTCGCCGCTTCACCCCTGACCCGATACAATTATTCCTGCCGCTGCAGGAAGGTAAACAGATCACGGAGGTCCTGAGGTGTGAGTTGTCGGTAGAGATCAACTGGCATCATCGAAACTGGTGACTCATGCAGTTCGTCGATTTCCCGTGTCGGAATGACGACCGGCTCGTTCTTCGCGTTGACCAGCGTCACACCGGCCTCGTTTCGAACGGTCGGCAATCCCGTGAGGACTCGTCCGTCCTTCGTTACGATAATCATGCTGACGTATTCCTTCCGAATGACGCTGTTGGGATCGACAAGACTGATCAGCAGAAAGTCCCGATCCCGTCGATTCGCGGACGTCAGTTCAGGACCAAGTTTCGTTCCTTCACCGAAAATCTGGTGACAGGCGACACAGTGCTTTTTGAAGACCAAATGCCCGGCGCTGACGTTACCCGGAGCGGCTCTGAGATCGTTATTGAGTCTACGAACCTCCGCCAGCTTTTCCTCGCGCGTTGCCGATTCGAGGCGGCCCCAATGTTTTGCCACCAGTGCATCCAGGTCTGCATCCTCAAACAAGGCCACCCTGCGTATCTGTTCGACCGGCGTGACTGTGGCTGCGAGTTCACCTCGATCGACCGCCGACAGCCAGACTCGCGCAGACTCTCGCCGTCCCAGCAGGACGTCGCGAATCTGAGACTGCAGCAAGGCCGACGGCGATGACTGATGCAGGTCCATCAGTTTCGAAATGATGCGTGGATCGTCAAATCGCGCAAGAATCCGCAACCCGGCGCTGCGGACAACCTCTGCCTCGTCGGTGAGAACCACCTCCAACGATGACTCGATCAGCGCCGGATCGCTTGTCGGCGCGAGCATGTCAAGCAACGTCACTCGCTGAGCGGCTTCGACCGTCCCGTCGAACGCCGCGTGACGAGCAGCATCGAGCGGCTCGCGCAGCCCCATGGCGATCCCCAGCTTCAACAATGTGGAGTCCGTCAGCTGAGCCTGCCATGCCGCGAGGACCATGCGTGAGAACTCCGTGCAGTCCGCTCTATTGCGCGCCGTCGCAGCAGCAGATTGCTCCTGCCAACCCTGCAGAACGGGGGGCCAAAGCGAACTGCGGGCGGCATCATCCGGAGCTGCCTGCAGTAACCGAACAACGGAATCAAGTCCCGCCGGACTCCCTTCGGCGGCATAACGCCGGATCAATCGAGTGAGCAACGTTTCTCGCCCAAGCTTCGATTTCCAGATCGAGGGACGCAAAAACCGACGCAGCACTTCGTCCCGCCCCTCGACGCTGTGCCGTTCAACAGCCCACCACCACAGCAAAGGCAGGCGAGGATCATCGTGGTCGATGTCGCGGTTGATGTTTGCATTGACGATCGGCATTCCCTGGTGCGCCGGCAGCCGCGCTGCGGTGCAGGCAAGCTGTTGCCGCACTTCCACCACGGGTTCACGCTCGGCGAACGCATCGAGCTGATGAGCCATCTCGGGTGACACCTCGCGACGATCTCCGAGCAGTCGCACCGTCCAGGCTCTCACGGCGGGGTGAGGACTGTCGAGCAGTTGACCGGCGAGGTCTTCATCGAACCGATCAAGAGCGTGCAATGTCCACAACGCTTCGAGGGCCGTTGACTCGTGCGGACTGTGAATCGCCGCCTCGCGCAGTTTTGGTTCAATTGTCGCGATCAGTGAATCGCGTGCTGGCACTGCGGTTGCGTGTCGCCGGACTAACTCCTGACGTGCGTGGCGGATATGCCACTGGCTCCGATGGTTGTGCAGTTCGAGCAGTTGATTTCCGTCGAGTTTGCTGAAGTCGAGCATCACCGCTGGCTTCGTTCCCCTGGCGGCGATGCGATAAATGCGTCCGTTCGTTCGATCCCAATCGGCATCCGGATCGGGATGGGCCGTCCGCCCGTCGTACCAGTCGGAGACATACACCGCACCGTCTGGCCCCAACATCACGTCGGTCGGAGCGAACCAGTCATCGTTCGCGACCAGCAACTCACCGCCATGAGCGGTCTTCACCGTGGAACCATGTCGCTCAAAATCGTGCCAGTAGACTCCGTGACCGAGCAAATCTCCTGCAATATACCTGCCCCGAAAAACCTCGGGAAAGGAATCGCCCTGGTAAACGATCCCGCCGACCGTGACGTGTCCTCCGCGAAAGTTGCTGTGCACGGCGTGATCGAAGAAACCGTAACTGTGGGGATTGTGCAGGTCGCCATGTTTGGCAAAAGACTTCACAAAGTAGCCACCCTGCAGTCCATGCACGAGGACATGCCCGCCGTAGTTCGTGCTGTAAAACAGATTTCCCCGCTTGTCGAAATCAAGGCCCCACGAATTCCCTCCACCTTCGCAGAACAATTCGAACTCGCGCGTCTGCGGATGATAGCGCCAGACTCCCTGCTGGAATTCGATCCCGCGAATGTTGGCGGTGACCGTGCTGCCCTGACATCCGTAGAGCCAGCCATCCGGTCCCCAGGTTAATGAGTTGGCGACGCTGTGAGCGTCCTCCATGCCGAAGCCGGTCAACAGAACCTCGGGATCGCAGTCTGGTATGTCGTCACGATTCCGATCCGGATAAAACAGCAGGTAGGGAACGTTGAGTACGAACACGCCGTCGTGACCGAATGCAAGACCTGTCGCCAGATTCAGCCCATCGATGAAGTCCCGGCTGCGATCCATGTGACCATCACCGTCGACGTCTTCGAGGATCGTGATACGGTCGGCACCTTTCGGTCCGTTCGGCGGTGGTTCTGGAACGCGGTCGTATTTCGTCCGTGAATAACGATCGACCTGCACCCGCTTCAACCCTTCGGGGTTCGGATACTGCAGATATTGAATGACCCACAACCGGCCTCGGTCATCGAACTCAATGCACACCGGCTGACGAACCAATGGCTCACTCGCAACCAACTGAACTTCAAATCCGTCGGCCACCTGCATCCGCTTCTCAGCCTCTTCCGGTGTCAGTCCCTGAGCCTGCGTTTGAGAGGTGTCTATTAAGCCCCACCCGGCGAAGATCAGTCCAATCAAGAGTTTCATGCGGTTTTCGGCGTTCATCATTCAGTTTTCCTGACTGTACCGGATTCTACGTGTGTGTTTACTGGAAAGTCATTCGTTAAACCCGGATTATTCACCGACAATGCAGGCCGGACCAAACAAACGCGATAAACGCCGGAACTGCATTCGCTAACCAATCCTGCGATCACCAATATTCTGTCAAATACGGAAAATCACGTTTGTGTAGTTCCGGCACGGGCCTACGCGAATTTGCTCCGGCCTACATGAATAACCCGGGTTAAACTATGCATTCTCCCACACTCGATTTTCGCTTCAAAACCAGTTGGGAGCTGCACATAGAATCCGATCGAGTCAGCAATTTTTCATTCCGGGACGATGCGAGGCTCAGGACAGAAGGTTCTTCTCGGATTCTAGTGGGTGTATTCGTT
>JAYUVA010000748.1:0-6798 GCA_043754375.1 Candidatus Kuenenia sp.
GGATCGAGCCATTTTGAAAATCGCCAGATACCTGAATTCATGGATGAGTTTCTGCAGGATTGAGGATTGAGGATTGAGGCCTCGGTCTGGCGGGTAACAGTAAAACCGCCAGGAGGATGCCACTTAGAATCAACAGACCGCATACAAGGAAGCTGAGGCGAAATCCGAGGGCGGTGCTATTCATTCCGAGGGCAGTCCACCCCGCCTGCTTCACACCGTCCACAATCGCTCCATAAAGGTATCCGGCCGGTGCGGCTGGCACCATCAGCATCGTGACAAACGCCATGTTGCGCCGCAACTGATCTGCGCGAGATGCAGACACAATGTAGTTCGGTGCGTACACCCCGACCAACTCTCCAGCTCCGTGGATCCCGAACGCAACCAGATACCACGGGCCTGTGACGCACATTGCCCACACTTGAGCGACCAGGAAAATTGACGCCGTGGCGAGAATGCCGACTTTCGGATTCGTCCGAGTCAATACCCACCCCAGCACCGCACCTGCGACCACCTTGAAGCTGAAGCGAAGCATGTTCTGCACGCCAGCGAATTTCTCCGGGAGATCACCCAGGGTTTCCGATGAATACAGGTTCATGTTGGACGGAATGACATTTCCCGAATAAACCAGAATGGTCACGAGTGTCGCGAATAACAGGACGCGCTGCTGAAGAACGGTGCGAAAGTGATAAATGAACGCCAGCGCCGAACCGATGGCAGACAGCGTGCCGAGGACTTGCAGCGAAGTTGCGAGTCCAGGACCAGACGACAACGACTCATCTGCAGTATCCGTTGGAACGGCTGCGATCTGCAACAGCGCGACCGCAGTCAGCATCAACGGGATACCAATCAGCAAGCCGATGACGGCAGACACTGGTTCTCGCTCCTGTTCCCGTTCGACGGGGACAATGACAAAGAACTGCGAAAAGATCGCCGCCAGTCCCATCACCGGCACACCGGCGGCAAACAGGATGATGAAATTTCGGGGATACGAGAGGCCACCAAAGTGTAGTCCAAACAAGTCGCCTCCCAGTAATGCGGTCTGGCCGAATGCGCCGACAACCGCGAGCAGCGGACCAGCTCCAAAGGCCATACTCAGGGCCAGTCCTCGGCGTGATTCATCCGATCCTCGCCCCATCGCTTCCCACAACAGTGCGATGGCCGCTGGCATCACAGCTCCGGAAATGCCTCCCTGGAGGACGATCATGGCCAGCTTCAGCTGATTTGAAAAAGGCAGCGACAATGTCACTGCCAGCGTGGCCAGCATCAGTGCAGACGTTCCGTAGAACAGGCTGAGATTCCGTTTCAGGGACGACACGCGGGGCGAGAACCACGCGAACAGCGCTGGCATCGCGGTCATCGCAAAAAACAGTGTCCCCGGCAGATTCGACATACGCGCGTCGGCACCAAGGCGATCACACAACGAGGCCTGAGTGATGCCGACATACAACACGGGAGCGGCCAGATATTGCGTACCCGTGCAGACCGCAAACAGAATCAGATTCCGGCGTTGCTGTGGCCAAGGGAGCGCACAGGCGGCGGGAGATTCGTTTGTTAGCAATTTGCTCATCAGGTTCCTCTTACAGCGGCAATGAAACGGCCTCACCGGTCTTCGCCGAGATCAGGCAGGCTTCACAGATCGCGACGGCGGCTCGGCCTTCTGCTCCCCCGACGCAGGGCGGACGTTGCTCTCGAATGCTGTCGATGAATTCCTGAATCACGCCGATGTGCGGATACAGGCGAATCGGTGATTTCGGCTCTTTAAGATAGTCGAATCGTTCCGGTGTATAGATGCGTTCCCATTTGTCTCCTTTGCCGACGTCGAGGTACTCAAAGTTTTCGAGATCAAGCATGGCATCGCGGCCGAAGACCTGAAAGCGAACCTCACTGCCGGGGAGACTCGGATTCGGAAGTTCTCCCGTAATCCACATCTGCGCCATGATGTTGTCTTCGAACACGATTTGAGCCATGACGGAAAGTGGTGGGCCGGCGATGTCACTGTAAGTCGTCGCCTGTGCAAAGACTTTGACGACATTGCGGCCAGTCAGCCAGCGGAGAAAGTCGGTGTTGTGCGACGCCATGCCCATGAACAGGCCACCGCTTCGTGGATCAGCCATCCATGAACGCTCCTGAAACAGTTGCCTCGCCAGCGGCAATGGAAACGCGGAGACGGTGCGGAGCATCTGCAGCGGCCCGAGTGCTCCTTCGTCAATCAGTTCCTTCGCCTTCCGCGTGATCTTTCGAAATCGTTCCGTCTTCACCACGGCCAGGTTGACCTTCGCGGAAGCACACGCGGAAATCATCAGATCACATTCCGCAACGGTGGGAGCCATGGGCTTTTCGGCCAGAACGTGCTTTCCTGCGACCGCCGCTTTTCTGGTCAGTTCCAGACGGTCCAGATCCGGCGTTGCCAGCACAACGGCATGGACGTCGTCCCGCGCGAGCAGCGTCTCGACTGTCGGATCCGCTGGCACGCCATAGTCTGCGGCAAGTTGCTCCGCTCGGCGACCGCCATTGATCGCGACCAACCGGCAACCCGTCGCATGTCTCGCCACAACCTCACTGTAGGTGAGCCCCATAAAACCGCTGCCAATGATTCCGACACCGACCGTCTTCATAGAGATTCCCTGGATTTTCATTGAGTCCAGCACCTTGGACCAGATGTTTTGACCGCAATCACCGAGGATGTAGTCGCGGATGATTGTGGAACTGGAAGGGCGAGGCTCCTGCCGAGCCGGGCGTTTCGCCATGCGTCGTCGGCCCGGCAGGAGCCTCGCCCTCCCGGGAATCAACATCGACCTCGCTCTCAACAGAATCCACGACTGCACCCATTCGCCGCCACAGACTGCGAATACGATCGACAGCTTCGCGGGATCGCAACACGAATTGCACCATCAACTGCTGCTGCGTCGGCGAACAGGTGAGGACCACGAATTTCAGCTCACCTCGATCGGTCTGCATGTCGTACGGCATGAGCCTGGTTTCACGAATGATGGACGGCAGCCGTTCCGTGAATTCATTGATGAACGCATGATGCAGCGGGCAGTCATCGACCGCGACGAGGGTCTGTTGATCGTCAAAAAAACCGATCTGTGGATCGTCGATTGTACCGGTCACCGCGAGCTTTGCCCGAATGCGACTGCCTGCGACTGCCTGGCATGGAACAAATGGCAAAATTCGCGTTCCAGGAAACAACTGAGCCAGAACATCCTGCTTGTGTTGCAGCGTGGCGTTGTATGGGTTGTCAAGCTGGCTGCAGGAGCGACAGCGTTGAGATTGAAAGTGTTCGCAGTGCATCAGTTGCCGGGAATTCGATTGAGCGTGTAATACGCATGTGGATGCAGCAATGGCTCGCCATCGCGGCTGCGGATGCCGAGGGCCGTGAGTTCGTGCACAAAGAGTTCTCTCAGATTGTTGATTGCCAGTCGCACTCTCAGGCCGTCTTCGGAAACTGTGGCGCTGGTGATGACCAGATCCTGTTTCTGGATTTCGTCACTGCCGTAGATAGATTGGTACAGATAAGTGTAGCTGTTCATCTCACAGGAAGCAGGATCGCCGCCGGAAGTTTTTTCAACTGGCTTAGTGAAGACCAGTTCAAAGCCATCTGACTGGGCTCGCATTTCTTTGATTTCAAAAGGCACCCTGCCCGTCCACACCAGGCGTTGCAGGCCGTACGATGCAGTGCCAAGGCTGCTCCAGCCGCGATTGGTCAGACCTACAAATACGCTGCCATCGGTTCCCTGTGCCATCCGCAGGACAGCTGAGGCGAAACCGCTGCGGAACGGGAAACAGGCCCCTTGATACTCGCCATCAATCTTCTCCAGAAACACACGGTTCATGCCCGCCTGAGTGAATTCACCGACGAACAGTTGCCCGGCAAATGGCCCGAATTTTCCGTCACTGGCATCCAGCATGATGTCCGTGGTGGACTGACCCATCTTCTTGTACGGAAACCAGACAGCGGGCGGTTTCAGTTGAGGAAACACTTTGACTGCATCTGGAAAAGGAACGCCATCCGGCACGCTGGAGACGCCGTGAATCGTGGAACTCGGTTGATTCATCGAAGCCAGTGCTTCGGCATGATGAAAAAAGGCGCCTTCACGCATCTGGTGCAGCGTGTTCGTGCCAACCCAGTTGCCCTGTTGATCGGTGTAGAACATATCGCCCGCCGCGTTCGCGCCGATCCCGCTGGGTGATCGCATTCCGGCACAGACCGGGATCAAGTCGCCGGTCGGCGTGACCTTCATTCCCCAGCCGCGCCAAAGTCCCTGCCGATAGTTGAGAGTGGGTTCATGAATCGTGCGTTGGAGTTCGTCGCCTTTCAGGCCGAGACCGATATTCAGCGTAAGCCACAGATTTCCTTCGCGGTCCAGCTTCGGGCCGTACGCATATTCGTGATAATGGCCGGTGACTCCCCAGCCTTTGGCGACGGTGAGATATTCGTCGGCGACGTCATCTCCGTCAGTGTCGCGAAGCTGCGTCAGCTCAGTTCGCTGCACGGTATAAAGCGAATCATTGTGGTAAAGCAGTCCCAACGGTTCGTGCAGGGCTGAGGCAAACCGATGATACGTGACGTTTGACGGTGGATCGTCGTAGACGCCGTCCAGAATCCAGACTTCTCCCTTGCGAATGGCTACCGCGACACGATGGTCATCCAGCACGGCGATCCCACTGACTTCCAGTGCCAGTCCATCAGGAGCCGGCTTCCATGTTTTGGATCGCGAATCTGTCTGAGCCTGGGAAGTGCTGACGGAGATCAGCTTGTAAAAATCTTCTTCTGATGGCACCGGTGAGTTCTGTGCATGTCCTCCGCGTGCCTGAATGGCTAGGTAGGACATGATCAGAATGTTGAGCCATCGATTCATGGGATTGTGTCGCGCAAGAAAAATGCGGGTGGGCGTTGCAAGTCCATATTGAACCGAATGCCGCATCGTTTTCGCTCGGCAAATTTTTCGTCTTCAAACTCCGAAGTGTACTGTAAGTGGCCACAAACTGTAGCCATCTCGCTCCGCCGAGATGAGCCTTCAACGGACAAATATGATCAACCAACTCATAGTCCACGCCGAAAACCGTTCCGAAATCCACCTGAGATCGGTTGGCAATATCGATTCGACCGGGCTCATCACGGCGGAGCGTGATGGCTACATTGGTGAGCGGTGCCGCGTCCGCCCACCGGTATGATTGTGGCCTGTTTACAGATCAGAATAGTTACGTTGCCACGTCTGAATCAATCGCCGCAAGGGCTCCCGCTGCTTCCTCGACGTCTTGCGAAGCGGCTTTCCGAAACCAATGGCGGGCCAGTCGGTGATTGCTTTTGACTCCTGTGCCATCTCGGTAGCAAAGCCCGAGAAGATAACAGGCCCATGCCAAATTCTGCTGCGCGGCGCGGCGATACCAGATAGCAGCAGTAACGGGATCAGCGTCAACACTCCAGCCATTGAAGTAGCAAACGCCAAGGGAACATTGCGACGAAGTGTCGCCCGCTTCTGCTGCCTTCGTCAGCCAGACGAGTTCTTTCGTTGAATCGACCGGATAATCTTCAAGGCCGTGATAGATTCGTCCGAGCCAGTGCATGGCAACGACGCTGCCTTTTTCTGCCGCTGTGTGATACCAGCGAATCGCAAGTTTCCAGTTCTGTTTGACGACATGGCCACGTCGATACATGTGGCCAATATTGCCTGCTGCTGCGGGGTGGCCTTGCTTCGCTGCCCGACGATACAACGCCAATGCCTTCACGCGGTCGCGGCGTACGCCTTCGCCATGAAATAACGCAGCGCCCAGGGAAACTTGAGCATCTGACCGTCCACTCGCGGCAGCCTTTCGAAGCCAATAGATCGACTTTCTGGTATCTTTTTCGACATCCCTGCCCTCGCGGTACGATTCGCCGAGATAATTCTGAGCCTCAGCATGTCCCTGTTCCGCAGCTTTGTGATACCAGAAGATCGCTCGTCTCTTGCGTTTTGGCGGTTCGAAATCGTAGGCACATCCCAGAGCAAACTGGGATTCCATATCGCCGGTTCGTGCCTTCCGAATTAGTTCGCGGCGATTCGACACGAGAAATGCTCCGATTAATTCATCAACTCATGCAGCGCAACCTCTTTGCAGAGAGTGCTGGACACAAGGCTGACTGGCTGGTTCGCTGTTCATTCAGCATTGCCGTCCATTCGACAAAGTCTGATTTCTCCTCGTAGGTTACCATGTTACCATGCGTATAGCACTTTGATGACTTTTCGATTTTCGATCATGATCGGAACGATCCATTCCGTGTCGTTATTGAAGGCGCGAACTTCATCCGTTTCGACGGACTGAGTGACGGTGACGGCAAGTGATTTGTCATCAACGACAGTCTGCGGTGATTTTCGCGTCAGACTCTTCCCGACGTGGGCTCGAAACCAGAGTTGGTTTGCCGTGTTCGAATCCGTGGTGGCTTGAATTGTGAACGTGCGAAGCAGGCCGCTGTCTTCGCCCGGTTCGATCCGATCGGTGACAGAGAAGCCGTGGACAGAATAGAGAAATGTCGGGACGCCGGCCTTGTCGAGTCGATAGCCGGAGAATTTTGCTCCGGCAGATGCGGCATCGGCAGGCCACGGCGATGTTTTGTCGGCCAACGCAGCAACAGCGACTCCAGGCGGGAAGTTGATCCGCTTGTTGCCGAGCGGATCGGCGGGCGGCGCGAACCGGATGAACCAGGTGCCTTCGGCGTCCAGAAATCGACCGCGCCACGCCTGGCTGAGGGCGATCTGTTCGGCGTCAAAGGCGAAATGAACGTGCTGCGGAAAACCGACGGCGATCGCATGCATG
>JAYUVA010000749.1:0-5059 GCA_043754375.1 Candidatus Kuenenia sp.
GCCCGAAAAATCAATAATTTCCCACGTCGTCGCTCCGCAAATCCATTTCAAACACCCCAATTTCGTGGGTAATGACAAGGGCTCACGCCCGTGGCTACAGCATGTCGTCCCGTTGGGACTGAATCGCAGGGCGCGTCGCCGCGCCTCGTCGCCGAACTGCACGCCCAGTTTGCCGAGTCCGCGAAATTGGAGCAGGGCATCAAAGCCAACCTAAGGGGGTTGGGTTATGGCCGGTGAATGGGAAACAACCACTCTAGGCACCGCATTACGGGCGTCGGAGTATACGCCAACGGGAGTGCCCGTGATTTCCGTCAGCGAAGTCAGCTTTGGGCGGATCCAGTTGAAGGATCATACTCCGCGCGTTGACCCATCGGTGACGCAGCGATTACCGAAATACCTACTGAAAAGAGGAGACATTGTCTTCGCAAGGAAAGGGGCTGGCACAGCGGTCGAACGTTCTGCGTTGGTGTCGGAACATCAGGATGGCTGGTTTTTGGGTTCCGATGGGATTCGCATTCGGCTCCCGAAAACGTGCTCCCCGCTCTTCATTTCTTACTGGCTTCTGTCCCAGCGCCATCGGAGTTGGATGAAGCAACACGCTGTCGGAACAACGATGCCTGCGCTCAACGAAGGCATCATCAAAAGAATCCCGCTTCAACTCCCACCCCTCGCCGAACAAAAAGCCATCGCGTCGGTGCTGGGGGCGTTGGACGCCAAGATCGAGTTGAACCGGCGGATGAACGCGACGCTGGAGTCGCTGGAGCTGAATGTGCAATGGAGAATGTGTAATGGCCGAGTCGTTTAATATCTACCTCGACGAAAGCTGCCACCTGGAAAACGACGGCAGCAATGTCATGACGCTGGGGGCCGTCTGGTGTCCGCAGGAGAAGGCCAGGGAAATCGCGATGCGGGTCCGTGACATTCGGCAACTGCACGGGCTTGCAAAAGATTTTGAAATCAAGTGGACAAAAGTTTCGCCTGCGAAGTTGGCATTTTATCAGGCCGTCATTGATTACTTCCTGGACGATGACGACCTGCATTTTCGGGCGGTCGTGATTCCTGACAAGAAGCTGCTCGACCACGGTCGATTCAACCAGAGTCATGACGACTGGTATTACAAGATGTGTTTCACATTACTTGAGCCCATTGTCGATCCGACTCAGCATTATGCAATCTATCTGGACATCAAAGACACTCGAAGCGAAGTGAAACGCAGCAAGCTGGAAGAAGTGCTGCGCAACGCGAAATACGATGGAGCGGGAAATATCGTGCGTCGGGTCCAGCAAATTCGCTCGCATGAATCTGAGTTGATGCAATTGGCCGACATTTTGATCGGTGCCGTGACGTATGCGAATCGTGGTCTCACAACGGGCGCGGCGAAGCTTGCTTTGATCCAACGAATTCAGCGTCGCACACAACTGTCATTGACTCGTTCCACCTGGCTCAGGGAGCCGAAGTTTAATCTACTGTGCTGGAAGTCACGGGCGCCAGCTCATGAGTGACGATACCTCATGGCTGCCTCCACTTATTTTGCTCAATGATTACGGCGGTGACTGGTCGAGGTACGTGAATGCGATCTATGAACGATTCGAACAAGATCTGCTGACGAACCAGCCAAAGTACGACGGCAAATGGGTGCGGTGTCGCAGAGATCCGATCTATGACGGGAAGTATGCCGGTTTCTGGCACTGTGTTTCTGAAGGGAGCAGTGAAGCGAATCGAACACCAGACCTCCGTAGATGTGAACGCATCGGTTCGGTCAGGGCGGTAATTGTGAACGCGGATTCCACCCGTGAGATTGATTCGTGGAAGAACGAACGTCAGGGCGAAATCCGCAACCTGCTTTGGTTTCGGGAGCAATACCTGGTCGTGCTTGCCGAGCGGACTCGAAAGCATGACGGTTTCCAGTACTTGCAGTTGATCACGGCGTATCAGACGCTAGAGGAATCTCGAAAGAGAAAGCTTCGAGTCGAACGAAATTCTGCAGGTCCATAAACGGCTGAAGCCGCCCTTGACGGACGGCTTCGGTACTCTTTCTACACATGGCAGATGAGTTGATAGAAGTATCGAACAGGTGGGATCAAAATGCAAGCGAGACTTTGAAAACCACTCTCAATGCGGAGTTCGAGGAATCGATTGCGGCAAATAGAGCGAGATTTCAGGCACAAATTGGCAATTCGATGTCGGCACTTCCTGCCGATTGATGATGTAACATGAAGAACCTGGTGCCGATGTCTGGGGCCGCAAGCCTGCTTCGAAAATGATCTTCAATCCCAAACACTGATTAGTCGGATTCGCTTTTATGCCAACATCGATCTCGCTCGGACAACTTCACAAAGTTGATATCCGAAACGTGTGGTCCAACGAAGCACAGGATTTCACTCCATGGCTGGCCGAAGAAGCGAATATCAAACTTCTCGGCGACACAATCGAGCTTGAGCTGGAGTCGCTTCCACGCAGGACGCCGAATCTGCATCGCCAAATTGCCATCATCTGCGTGTGGAATTCGTGATGGCCGACGATTACGAGAAGGGTTTCTTCGCTCAACTCGAAAGCCAAAAGTCGGCGATTGAGGCGGAGTTTGGAGGCCCGATCGTTTGGGCGGAAACTCCCGGTAAGAAGCAGAGCAAAGTGTTTATTAAGAAAACGGTAAACCTTGAGGACCGTGAACAGTGGCCAGCGTACCACGCATGGCTTTTGCAGAATCTGGAAAAGTTTCACGCGATCTTCGCGAAGCGGGCGAAGCAGTTTGTGAGGTCTTCAGCAGACGTAGATCTTGAAGATCCATGATCGACACCCCTTTCATTCACCTTCCGCATCACCTGATGCACGCTGGAATGCGTTGAGTGGCTGTTCGGTTTCAATTGTCATAGACTCATCCAAATGGACCAGCGACGCATCTATTCTAGGGCTCCGATTACTGAGGCAATTATCGACCTCCGGATCGCCGCACGCCCGGAAATCGAGCTGGAAGTGCTGCGGCAATTGTCGGTCGAAACGCAGGATCAATTTCCTCGCATTGATCCCATCTTTGAGGCGACTGGAAAGATGCAGGTCAGGCCGGGTGTCTCGGCTACAGCGTCAGCACATCAGAATCAGACGGGGTTCCGGGCGATTTCAACTGATGCCAGGAATGTTTGCCAGCGCCAACTGACAGGATTCACCGTTAGCAGACTGGCACCCTACGAAAGCTGGGAACCGTTCCGTGATCTTGCCAGAGAATTGTGGGTGGAGTACCGTACTGCGGTTGGCTGCGACGCGGTGACACGAATTGCTGTCCGATACGTCAATCGGGTTGATATTCCGGAATCTCCGGTCGAGTTAAAGCAGTACTTTCGAACTTCGCCGGAGATTTCATCGGATCTTCCACAATTCATGGAAGGTTTCTTCATGCAAATTCGATTGCCACAGATAGACATTGAATCAACGGCAATCCTGAATCAGACAATTGTTCCATCGCTTCAATCCGATTGTACGTCTGTAGTACTGGATATTGATTTGTTTCGCGATCAAGCTTTACCTGGCGATGAGCGTGGCCTTTGGGAATGCTTTGAAGTGCTCCATAATCGCAAGAATGAAATCTTTGAGGCTTGCATCACCGATGCGGCACGGGAGTTGTTTGGCTAATGGCTGTTGCTGACCTGCCACCGCGAACTTCTGCTGCATTTCAGGACGTCTGCCCTTATTACGAATTGGAGGGCGACAGCAGCCGGAGTCTTCTGGAGGAGTTCGGTGCTGCAATACTACAATGGGAGAATCGTCCCAGCGTCGTCGTTAATCCCGTTGAAGACACTGAATCGATTTTGCATCTCCAGTTCCCGAAAGCAGGGACGATGAAAGTCCGATTCAAAATGGCCGGAGCGATGAATCCGCGCGTTATCGACATTGTTGAGGCTGTCGAAGAATGAGTGGTTCGTGGTGGCATTCTGTGAGTGGTAAGAATCTTGCCCAGGGTGACCTGCTGCCGGATTGTTTGGTGCCGGTGTTTGCCGCTCCAACACTCTCTCAGGATTCAGATGGCTCGCAGGAAGTCTCTGTTCTGACTCAGCGACTCATTGTCGTCACGCAGAGCTGCGACCTCGAAAACCGGAAAGTGCAGTTCGTTGCTCTGTGCCCGATTCACACACTCAAAGACTTTGCCAGTCAGAATCATCTCTATCAGAAGTCGAAGAACTGGGAGAATGTTCGCCGAGGCCAGGTTCAGGCTCTGCACATGATTACCT
Organism: Candidatus Kuenenia sp.; assembly: GCA_043754375.1. Lineage (GTDB taxonomy): Bacteria > Planctomycetota > Planctomycetia > Planctomycetales > Planctomycetaceae > SXXK01. The sequence continues at coordinate 4,224 of JAYUVA010000749.1, forward strand.
CACCTGAGGCTCCGGAAATCAACACTGAGTCGCTAGTTGTTGACTTCGGACATATCGTCAGCCTTCCGATTGAGTATCTTGAGAATCATGCGACGGCAATTGGTGACCGCTGGAGACTGGGGTCTCCGTTTCTGGAACACTACTCGCAGGCATTCGCTCGCTTCTTTAAGCGTGTTGGCCTTCCATCTGGAATCGCTCAATTCAGCTAATTCGAGCGACATTGAGGCGACCGGATAATGACATCGCAAACCTTCATCTTCGAATGCAGCAGTTCCACGTATCTCGACTGCGTGGAAAAGAACCTGTTCGGCTCGAACAAGCCGTGGCCGCTGGAGATTAAGACCGGTGACTATTGCCTTCTGCACCACTACGAAATCGGTGGGCTGTTGGGTCTGTGGCAGGCGACCTGCGACGGCGGCAAGAACCTGGTGCCCAAGGTCTGGGGCGGGAAGTTTCCGTATCAGGTCCGTGTGAAACTGGTGATTCCCAAAGTGACAGACGTTCCGAAGAAGGTGCTGACGAAGCTGGGTGTCGATGCTGCCGTCGGACGTTTCGACAATTGTGTGGATGAAGATATGGCGGAAGACCTGGTGCGATCATTCCTGGGCGACGTTAAATAAGCGATCAGAGGAGGAAATCTGAAGTGCCTGCGGAATCAAGTGGAAGTTGGGACGGAATGCTGATGGGCTGTCGCTCGGATGAGTGCAGCATCTCCGTCGATGGCATACTTCGCGCGATGAGTGATGAGAGAGGTGGCAGCCTTCCGTTTCAAGTGAGCGCTACGGACGGACAGATTTATTGGGTCAAACAGATTGAGAATCAACAGTCTCCCCGCG
>JAYUVA010000750.1:0-9365 GCA_043754375.1 Candidatus Kuenenia sp.
TTATCGATAATCCTGTCGCGACCAGCGAGCATGAGCAAGACCGGACAGCGAACGTCCGCCGCACGTTCGGCGATCAGTTCATCCAGATCTCGGCCGGCATTCAGCAGGCTGCTGGAGACGGTATGCAAGGTCAGCGGATCGTTGGCGATGAACTGTTGCCACTCGACTGTATCTGTGAACAATTCCGGGGCTCGCAGTGGAACCGGGATGTCGGTCCTTGTGATTTCAAAGCGGCGCGCAAGGTTCAGTCGAAATCGTTGCCATGCGTTCGGGTGAATTCGCGGGTGCAGACCAGGGTACAACAGCGCCAGTCCGCTGAATTCGTCGGGAAATGTCGAGGCTGCCGCAGCCGCAATTTTGCCGCCCCAACTGATGCCCATAATAATCAGCGGCAGCAATTCACCACCGTTCGTTAACGCTGGTTTTTCATCCCGCGCCAGTGCGGCCAGTGAGCGGACGTCATTGATAAGTCGCATTCCGTGCGCCGCATGTCCACGCTGAAATCCATTCAGACCTGAACCACGTCGGTCGGAAAAATAGACGTCGAAACCAGCATCGGCCATCGCACGAGACGACGCAGCGTACCATCCGGAATGACTTTGAATTCCATGCAGCGCGATGACGATGCCTCGGGGCGTTTCAGACTTCCAGTGGCGAAAGTGAATCTTGTAGCCATCCGATGCCGTGAAACTCCGAATCGACGGCTCGCTCATCGCGGTACCACTTCCTCGACCGCGCGGGCGAACGCACCAAACGCTCCCTGATCGAACAGCACAAACCTGACGACCGCTGGTTTCTGATGCCAGCGCACAAAGTCCATCGTCGTCTTGATCAGATTTGCAGCCGCCAGATCGATCGGATAGCCGTACACTCCGGCACTCAGCGCGGGAAACGCAACGCTGGCACAGTGGTATTTCACCGCCAATTGCAGACAGGCGCGGCACGCCATCGCGAGCTGTTCGGGTTCACCCTGTCGTCCGCCCTTCCAGATCGGGCCGACGGCATGAAACACATACTTCGCAGGCAGTTCACCCGCAGCAGTCGCCACGGCATTTCCGGTTGCGCAGCCCTCCGGATATTTTTCGCTGGTCTCCTTCATGATTGAGGGGCCGCCGGAATCATGGATCGCCCCGTCAACACCGCCGCCTCCAGCCAGCGCCGCGTTGGCAGCGTTGACGATGGCATCCGCATGCTGCTGAGTGATGTCTCCCTGAATCAATTCCAGACGACAGGGACCAAGTTTGACGATCATAAAGATGTTCACCGAATGGGATGGCGTCGTTCAACGAAAAGATGAGCCATTTTGACCCGCGCAGAGTATATCCTCCCGCTGTCCGGGCGGATCCTGCCGTTCCCTACTTCGGAGCGATTTCGAGAGAATCGGATCGAATCACAGTCCCTCGTGATGTTTGATTCCTGTCAGCAACGTCCGGAGGGGTGATTGGCGTTTCGTAAGCACGTCCGGCGGCCCACAGCCGCAGACTTCGCAAGGCGCGCTGGCCACGCAGGAAATAGAGGTCGTCGAGTGCCGACAGACGGTCGCGGCATTCCTGCACAGCGTCCTCTTTCCAGGTGACGTTCGTTTCAGATGCCATATCGACCGACAGCATCCATGCTGTGATAGATATCGCAATGTCTTCGTGGCCTCGAAACGACGGATGTACATGATCAACGAGAATTGCATTGCCCGCGATACCGTTTCTGCAGCGTTTTGAAAGCAGTTCATGGGCATCAATCAACGGCACGGATTCCTCGAACGCAGTGTTGCGCATCGCAGATTCCAGCGGTGTCGTGATTCGCAGAGGACAAATGTCTTCGTCTCTCGCACGTCTGAAAGCGGCTTCTGCTGCGGTGAAGTCCAGTGCGGCCAACTGCAGTTTCCCAAGTTCGTACCATGTCAGCGCGTAACGCGGGTCTTTGCCAGATGCTGCCTGAAGCAGCATAATCGCCCGAGGAAGATCGCTGTCGGAAAGTTTCCCTGATTGTTTCAGGAGTGATGTGATCTCAGCCTGATCAGCGATTGTAGTCGATGCGGAAAATTCTGATTTGAATGGGGGACAGTCGCTCAGGTTGGACGGCGGTAATATGAGCAGCAACGGCACATGATGATCGCGACTGAGAGTGGACATCGACAGCAGGTCTGCGGTGAATGATCGGGCAATCAGTTTTGCCAGTTTGTCGTCGCGATGATATTTTGCCAATCCGTTGTGTTGATCGAGCAAAGTCGTCACTTCGAGCGGCAACGTTGCTGATCTGCCACCGGCGGCTGGTGCCGTGCCGCTCACATGATTCGGGGTGGCACTGTCTTTCAGTAGTCGCTGGAGTATTCTGAAACTTCGCAGTTGATTGAGAATTGAAAGAGCCGGTCCGGCGATGGCCGCAGATTCGCGGACTTCTTCGAATGAGATGTGTTCCAGAAACTGATTGTGTCCGCCGCAAAATACAAAAAAATCCGGCTGGTAGTTCAGACATTCCCGCATCACAGGCAGTAGTCGATAACTGGCATACGACACACCGCCGCAGTTGACGACCTTCCATTGTCTCGACGAGTCCGCTTTTTCGAGAGCAATCTGCATGTACGTAGGAAAACTGGTTTCAATCGAAAACGGATTGCCCTGCACGGTTGATCCGCCAAACACAAAGATGCGAAATTCGCTGCCCGGCTTTTCGACCGCAAACGATACTTCTTTGAAGTAGCCTCTGCGCGCCGGGGACGTGTGAAAATGCCGGCCGTCCGAAGTCTTCTCAAACAACGGGCGGACGGATTCGAAACCGACAAGCGGGTCGTCACCGAGCTGCGATTCACCCCAGCCCGCCGCCATGCAAACCAGTTCCAGCAGCACGAAGCCGCTCAGTCCCAGCACCATTGAGATCAACCGGAACAACCATAATCGCCGCCGAGAAACGGCCGCAACCGCGTCATTACAGGCGGGGATCATTGCAGAGATCGCAGCAGGCCGTCGATTTCATCCCGGGGCATGACACCGACGAACTCCCCGACCTGGATTCCGTTGCTGAAGATACGAACATCGGGAATCCCGTTGACGCCCAGATGCTGGGCGATAGCCTGATTGTCATCGACGTTTACTTTCACAACGTCCAACTTGTCGCCCCATTTCTTCTTAGTCGCCTCCAGAGCGGGCGACAACTGACGGCAGGGGCCGCACCACGGTGCCCAGAAGTCGATAAGGACAAGCTTCTGATCCTTGCGATCGACCGCTTCAAGAAAGCCGATGTCTTCCAGTTCAGTCTCACCACTTGCTGTCACCACCATGATTTCGGCGACGCCATCAGGAGTTCCAGCGATCGACGTTCCAGTGGTCGGAAGACTGTTGCAGCCGGGCACGCCGCACAAAAGGATCATCAGTCCGGCAAGCAGCCGGAAGTACACTTGCAACTTCATTTTGGAATTCCCTGCCTGTACTCTCCGAGGAAATTGCTGAGACATGTCGTTCCCCGGCGGGTACAGGATTGCGTTATTTTTGCAGTTTGACGCATCAAAGACGTCCTGGAGTGAGGGAATCTTGCAATTTCGGAACTTTTCGCCTGTAAGAACGCCTGCTGCAAGTCTAAATTTCGTTAAATGATGTGCGTTGTGGCGCGCCGACGGCGATAACCTGCCACAGCATTCATGTTTTTACTGACTATACCTGTTCAATGATGTTTTTGGGAGAAGCAATCACATGTCGGTAACACTGACGGTAGCAGCAGCAAGTGAAATCAAGCGTGTCATGTCCGAACAAAACCGCCCGGAACTGAAGTTCGTCCGCGTGGGCGTCGCTGGCGGCGGCTGCAGCGGATTCCAGTATTCGTTCGACTTCACAAATTCGTTCGACGAATCAGCAGACGTCATGGTTGAACATCATGGCGTGGGTGTGGTTGTCGATAAGAAAAGCGATCTCTTTCTGGACGGCACCGAGATTGACTTCTACACGGGTCTCGAAAAACGTGGATTCACATTCAAGAATCCAAACGCAGTGAAGTCCTGCGGATGTGGCAGCAGTTTTTCTGCGTAGTGCATTCAACAGCTTTATGCATCGCCGCGAATACTCAAGATCCCTTGGCAGCACTACGTTGCCAAGGGTTCTTTTTTAACATCACGTGTAGCTTGGACATTCATGTCCGAGTCCTCGCCAGACGACGTCACTTGGCGTAAAACTTCGTGGGAAACTATAAACCTTCGCTTCGGAAGCATTCTCTGGCCTTGCGACGGACATGAATGTCCATCCTACGTGAAAACGCTGCCTCGTTTATACGCTGAAGCACCATACCGGTGCCAGGTCTGAAAACTGCAGCATCTCCTGATCCGGCCCTGAAAACGCAATCGATTCGGCGTGCAGGCACATCGCGGGCTCCATCGGCAGCAGAGTCCGATTGCTCCCGAGTTTGCCGCCAGGAAGGTACGCAGGATCGCCGCAGATCGGGAACCCCAGTGACCATAGGTGTATCCGAATCTGATTCGTCCGACCGGTCTGCGGGAAACAGCGGATTAACGATGTTCCGTCGTTGAATCGCTCAACAACTTCGAAGTCCGTATACGCATGATCGCCATGTGGATCGAGGATCCTGACGCCACCATGTTCCGGCTCGCGACTTAACGCCGCGTCGCAGGAGAATGCATCCGGTTGCGGATGCCCGTACACTCTGGCCAGATACGACTTTCTCACCGTGCGGTTTTCGAACTGCTTCTGGACGATGGAAGCGATGCGTTTGCGCTTGCACAGCACCATGACGCCCGACGTATTGGCATCCAGTCGATGCACGATGTGTGGTCTCTGAGGAAAATAGACGAGGTTCAGGATGTACCGCAGCGTATTGCGATGAAACCGCCCGCATTCGTGAATCGGCAGCGGAGCAGGTTTCGACAGAACTACAAATTCGTCATCTTCATGCAGGATGCGAATATCCGCATTCACGTCGGGTTCAATTGAGTGCGGCTGCAATTGATCAAAACGCTCACCTTCGCGTACGATGCGTGTCGGACACAACGGAATCGATTCTGGTACGTGCTTTGGACGTCTTCGCCGCCGAGCCGATTCTGCCGGCTCGATGGCACCCGATTCAATGCGCTGCAGCCATTCGGACCGTGCAATCTGTGGATGCAGGTCACTCACGAAGTCCAGCAACGTCATGCCCGCGCAGCGCTGCGGGACATTGAGCGGACGGCGATTGAGCCACGGTGTGCTCCCTGGCAATGGCGTCGTGATTGTCTGAATCTGCTGCTCACGCAATGCAATGAGGTCGGCCATCTGCTGTGCGTCGCTGCGAAAGCAGGCGGGGCAGGATTTTCCCGCCACGTACTGCGGCGGCTGTTGCTGTTCGGATGTCACGACAGCCTGGCAAACGTAACACTGCGTTGTCGGTGTTTCTTTTAACGCAGGATCAACAGCGACGCGCTGATCAAAAACGAAACATTCCCCGTGGTAATGGTCGCCGCCAACTTCTTCAAAGTATTTCAGAATTCCGCCATCCAGTTGATAGACGTTGTGGAAGCCGGCCATCTCCATAAACGGACCAGCCTTCTCACAGCGGATACCGCCCGTACAGAACATCACGATCGGTTCGCCTTTGAGTTCTTCCGGCAGGCGCGAGATAGCTTCCGGGAATTCACGGAAATGGTCGAGGCCCAGTTTGATCGCATTGTCAAACGTGCCAAGGTCATACTCGTAGTCGTTGCGTGTGTCGAGCAGATGAACTTTGCGACCTTCGTCCAGCCACTGGCGAAGCTCAATAGCCGGCAGCTTGGGTGACGTGCGAACCATCGGAGCAACGCCTTCGATGCCGAACGCGATGATCTCCTGTTTGATCTTGACCAGCATCCGGTTAAACGGCTGATACTCGTTAACGCTCTCCTTCGGCTGAAGATCTGAGAACGCAGAATCTTCGCGCAGGAATTCAACAAAGTCACGAATTGACTGTTGCGGCCCCGCGACGAACAGATTGATGCCCTCCTGACTGAGCAGCACAGTTCCTTTAAGATGCAATTCCGCCGCGCGACCACGAATAGCGGCTTTGCGTTCCGGCAACCGATCCAGTGCCACAAATTTGTAGCAGGAAATGTTGACAATCACTTGTGATGCCGGTGAATGCTCTTTGTCTGGAATTATGGAAGGCATATTGGCAAAGCCGAAAGCGCTGGTCTGGTGGCACGAACGAGGGTGAAAAGCCCGAGAATTGTAGCGTCAGTTTCGCCCTGGAGACAGACGCTCATCGCCGTTCCGCAGAATGAGTATTCCCCTGTTTTCAGCGAGGTTATTTCCATTAAGCGACTGACGAGGACTGAAATACCACGTTTCTTTCGCGAGGGGTTCGACATGAATGCGAGTCGCGGCACGACTTCGCCAAAGTAGCTCATTCGCTCCGACGACTCAGATTCCTGCGGCACAGCGCGATCAACCCATACACCGGCACCTTGAGACCACTGCACGTCTGCCACTACAATTCATCATCACGCCTCCGCTCCCCCGCTGCAAATCGCAACCTCTTTCCTACAGACATCAGACAAATATTCCATGAGAGTCCTGATCAGTGAAGCTCAGATCCGCGATCGGGTCCGGGAACTTGGCACACAGCTCAGCCGCGAATTTGCCGGACGGCCCTTAACGATCCTGGGTGTCCTGACCGGCAGCGTCGTACTGCTCGCGGATCTCATCCGAGCGACCAGTGTTCCGCTGCGAGTTGCGCTGATTTCCGCCTCCAGTTACGGAGGCACACGCACGTCCCCGGGAGCTCTGACTGTGAACAGCAGCCTGGTCCCCGATCTGAAGGGCCGCGATGTTGTCATTCTCGATGACATCTTCGACACTGGCCACACGATGGTGGGGATGTATGCAGCGGTAAAAGGATTTGAGCCGAATTCTGTAAAGTCTGCCGTGCTACTTTGGAAGAGTGATCGCACGCAGGTGGACCTGACGCCGGATTACTACGGCTTCAGAATCCCTGATGAGTTCGTGGTCGGCTACGGACTCGACTACAACGACGAATTTCGCCATCTGCCGTTCATCGGCATTCCGGATCAGGATGATCTGACGGCTGCGGGTAGATGAGTCTGAACATGTCTGAAAGGCAGCGATACCCTCTGGCGGTCTGCGGATTTATCCGTTCGATGGCATTAACTGTTCGATTCGTCTGATGGCGTCGCGTACATCGTTGTCCCGCTGATCGCCGCCCGTGCGTTCTACGCAGACCCAGGACTGGAGATTTGCCTCGACAATCGTTGGCAGAAGCTCGGTCCAGTCCACGTTGCCGTCGCCAAACGGGACTTCGATGCCGCCGCCATCGACATCCTTCTGAGCATCGCGAAGTCTTACGTAGCCTACGTTTTGATAGAGGTCGCGGAAGACTCGGACTGGAGAGCTGCCAGTCATGACACAGGAGGCCGGATCGAACACGATTCCGACCGATCCGGTAGTGATGCGACTTAACAACTGCTGGATTCGCTCCAGTTCAAAACTGGAGAACTGCAACTGCAGCACGGCCCCGTAGCGGCTGCCATAACTGGACAGATCATTCAGGATATCGCACAACAACTGGAATTTCCGGGCATCCGACTGGCCCGCTGATCGCAGTGTTGACGCTGCGGGTGCAAACGAGAATGGATTTCGCAGGGAATCGACGTCGTCATCTTTTGGCGCATCGGGCTTTGTGACAGGATCCGCGGATTCCGGATCCGGAATTCGGCCAATTCGCACGAGTAGTTCCGTTGTGCCCAATTTTCGTACGAGGGTCAACGCCGACCGGATACCATCCAGCCTTTGGTCCAGATGTTGCTCGTCGTAGATCGCATGTCGGGAAGAATACATCAGCCCGGCGACGCTGAGCTGATGTTCTGCGACGTAATGTTTTAACTGGCGCAGCGCCGTATCAGAAAAATCTTCTGCTCGAACTTCCGTCCGCGCGTTGAGTCGCAGCCCCTGCACCTTGTTCTGCGCCGCCTGTTCAATGGCCTGCCGCAGTGGCTTGCCAAAATCTTCCGTGGCCACGGCCAATCGAAGCGTCATTCGAAATCTGTCTCCTTGACGCGGGCGTCGCCCGCAACCCAATGTGCCCCGATACTCCGTAGCGGGAATTCTCGCCACGGAGTGACGAGCGACAAAGATGATATTGGCCAGGCACTGGCGCATTGTCGAACGGCGGCCAAGGCACCATGACATTCGCTTCGATTGAGTCTTAGGGTCATGCGACGGACATGAATGTCCATCCTACATAAGATCGTTTCCCCCACCTCATCACTTTGCCAGGTTGACTCGCACCAGTTCCTTGTCGTTCCTCGCAAACACACTCTTCATGGCAAACGCCGGATGTGACCAGATTGTCATTCGCCGCTGTACGGGGCGAGTCGGCTCGACCAGTCTGGCACGACTGATTTCTTTATAACCGGACTCAGACAGATTCGCGATAATCAAGTCGCCCTGTTCGTTGTGCAGAAAATAGCGATCGCCCTGCGGCACGATAAACGCATTCCACCAGCGACCTTCGCCCGTAGCCTCCCGCGTTTCCCAGACACGTTCACCAGTTTCTGTCTTCAGACATCGTAACTGGCCGTAGCTGCAGATCCCGAAGATATTGTCCTTCGTCACAACCGGCGTCGGCATAATGGAATGCAGCTTGTCCGTTTGCAGTTCGTTGACTCCATTTCCTTTCCATAAAATATCGGCATGGTCCGCACTCACTTTCAACATGTGTGGCCCTTCGTAGAATGACGTCAGAAACAGCCGATCGTCCAGTTTTCGTGGCATCGGAACGCAAAGTCCCGCCTTGATCGCCCATGGGACTTCCCATAACATTGTTCCGGTTTCAGGATCCAGCGACGAAACAGCCGACGGATGCCAGATAATCAATTGTCGTCGTCCCGCAAATTCGTAGATGACAGGAGGACAATAGCCGACTCCGGGATCATTCAGTGAGCGCCATAATTCTTTGCCCGTCACCTTGTTGAAGCAGACAACGAGCCCGTTCTCCTTGCCGCCCACGAGCGTGATCAGCTTCTCGCCATCGACGAGAGGTGCCGCCGCCATGCCCCAGATCGGCATCTCCGTTCCAAAATCTTTTTCAAACGATTTCTGCCAGTTAATCGAACCGTCTTTCACATTCATGCAGAACATATCGCCCTGGGCACCGATGAAATATACACGATTCTCATCAATCACCGGTGTCGCACGTGGCCCGTGGGGATACTGAATCGAATAACGCACGTAGTATTCGTGTTTCCATAACGGCTTCCCGCTCTCCGCGTCGAAGCAAAGCAAGCGTTCCTGTTCGCCGTCGGCAATGCGATCGGTCAGAAACACCCGCCCGTCCGCGACCGCTGGTCCGGAATATCCTTCGGCCACTTCGACTGACCAGACGCGAGGAAGCAATCCGTC
>JAYUVA010000751.1:0-15116 GCA_043754375.1 Candidatus Kuenenia sp.
GCCCACAGCAGGTCGGCCGAACGGGGCGAAATTCCCAGGACTTCAGCTGCCTGGTCGCCGGTCAGGCCGGCAAAGAATCGAAGTTTGACAAGTTTCGCAGCCTGAGGATCCGCGATCGACAATCTTTCCAGGTGCTTGTCGAGTTCCAGCAGATCCTGTGGCGGTTCGACTCCGACGTTGAGCGCCTGATCCAGTTCGATCCGCACGTGCTGTCCGCCGTGTTTCACTGCCTGCCGGCGGCGAGCGTTCTCCACCAGAATTCGCCGCATCGCCTCGGCCGCAGCCGCAAAGAAGTGCCCCCGCGAGTCCCAGTGCTGCGCCTGTTCGACATCGACCAGCCGGAGATAGGCGTCATGCACCAGAGCCGTTGCCTGCAGCGTCTGGCCGGGTGCTTCCTGAGCCATTCGGGCTGCGGCCAGCTTGCGCAACTCATCGTACACGAGCGGCAACAGTTGCTCGGCTGCCAACGGATCACCGGATTTGATTTGCGACAGGATGTGAGTGACGTCGGACATCTGACACATCGTAAGCGTTGCACGGTCACTGGGCCAGACAATGCCGAATCAGCGCCTCCAGATTTCAATTTTTGACCTGCGTCTGACCGTCCGACTGTTCGTCTATGGCGCTGGATCACGATCTGAAACTGCTCGATTGAGGGCGCAACCTCTGGACGTAAGGTACTTGGGTTTTTACGCTTGTAACGTTAGAGGTGGATGGCACGCAGATTTGCATTAGAGGTGGATGGCACGCAGATTTGCAGCACACAGATTGCTGGCGTCGAGCGAAGAACTTCGCCGACCGTTACGAGAGTATCGGTTTCACGAGTTCGCCATGAATATCGGTGAGCCGAAAATCGCGGCCCTGATACTTGTACGTCAGCTGTTTGTGGTCAACGCCCATCAGATGCATGATTGTGGCGTTCAGATCGTGTACATGGACGGGGTCGCTGACAATGTTGTAACAATAATCGTCAGTCTCCCCGAGCGTCATGCCTCCTTTGATACCCGCACCGGTCAACAGAATCGTGAAGCAGCGAGGATGGTGATCGCGACCGTAGTCGTCTGGCGTCAGGTTACCTTGCGAATAGACTGTGCGACCGAATTCACCGCCCCACACAATCAGCGTGTCCTTCAACAGACCACGCTGGTCCAGATCGTTGATCAATGCCGTCGTGGCCTGATCGGTGTCGCGCACCTGCCCTCGTACGGCATTTGGCAAACCGCCGTGATGATCCCAGCCCATGTGGAACAATTGCACAAAACGGACGTCCCGTTCCGCCAGCCGCCGTGCCAGCAGACAGTTTGATGCGTAACTACCACTGCGATGAACATCAGGGCCGTAACTTTCCAGCACATGTTTCGGCTCGTTGGAAATGTCGATCAACTCCGGCACACTGGTCTGCATCCGGAACGCCATTTCATACTGTGCGATTCGCGTCTGAATTTCCGGATCTCCAACTGTTTCGAAGTGTTGTTGATTCAGCGCGGAGAGTCGATCGAGGGTACTGCGGCGTGTTTGCGCCGACATGCCCTGTGGATTGCTCAGATACAATACGGCGTCGCCCGAATTGCGAAATTTCACGCCCTGATGTTTGGAAGGAAGAAACCCCGAACCCCACAAGCGATCGTACAACGGCTGGTCGTCCGGACGTCCGCTGCCAAACGATGTCAGCACTACATACGAGGGCAGGTTTTCGTTTTCACTACCCAGTCCGTAACTCGCCCATGCCCCGATACTCGGTCGCCCCGCCAACTGCGAACCTGTCTGACAAAACGTTATCGCCGGATCGTGATTGATGGCTTCGGTGTGCATCGAACGAATCATGCACCACTTGTCGGCCAGCGTCGGCATGTGAGTCAGTGCATCACTCATCCACATGCCGCATTCGCCATGCTGAGCGAAATTGAAGATGGACGGAGCTACCGGAAACTGAGACTGACCGCTTGTCATTGTCGTCAGCCGTTGCCCCTGTCGAACTGACGCCGGCAGATCCTCGCCGCGCCGTTCCGCCAGCATCGGCTTTGGATCGAACAAATCCATCTGAGACGGCGCACCGGACTGGAAGAGATAAATAATCCGTTTCGCCGCCGGTGCGTGATTTGGAAACTGCGGCAACCCGAGTTCCGGTGCAGCGTTGGCCACACTGACGGGATTCAACAGCGTCGCCAGCGCCGTAGCACCGATCGCTGTTGAACCATGTTTCAGAAACAGACGACGATTCAGTGCATCCTGTGTCTGCACGGCGGAAGATAAATTCAACTGTGACATGTTTTACTTTTCTGTTTGATGCGTTCTGCTCCTGTCGTCAATTTTATTCGTTGCGCATTGGTCGGGACGATCCAGGAAAGTTGCTGAATTGCGTGTTGTTTATCCATGAGATTGTCGCTTTCGCAGGTTCAGGTATTCCCTGTTCAGCATTGGATCGTACAGTCCACACTCACAGATTCTCGCAGGGTCTTAAAGAAATCATGACTCTACCGGATTCTATGTGCAGCTCCCAACTGGTTTTGAAGCGAAAATCGAGTGTGGGAGAATGCATCGTTTAACGGCGAGCCGCAGGCGTAGGCGCGAGTCCTGACGGGATGTGTTTCAGGATTGGCGGCTTTCGGTCCGCGAAAGAGACGCTGCTTTTGCTGAGCAAAAGGCGACACTCGACGGCTTCCGGAAACGACCGAGGGACCACTAACCGCGAGTCCGTGGCAAACATCCAGCCGCTCGCCTTATTTCCGGGCAAACCGGTACCCGACGCCGCGGACGGTTTCGATGAGGTCGGTGGTGTCTCCGAGTTTTTTGCGGAGGGCGCGGACGTGGACATCGATCGTGCGTTCAAGCGAATTTGCGTCCTCACCACGTGACGTTTCCATCAGCTCATTGCGGGAAAATGGACGTCCGGGCTGAGACATCATCGTCCACAGCATCCGAAATTCCGTCGGCGTAAGATCCAATTCCAATCCGTTGTGCCTGACCACATGGTTGGTGCGATCGATTTCAATCCCGTGCAATTCGAGCAGATTTTTCGCATCCTCAACTGTGTCCGATCGTCGCAGCAGTGCTTTGATGCGATGAATGAGCGGCTGGACTCGAAACGGCTTTGTGACATAATCGTCCGCCCCCATATTGAAGCCGACAATTTCATCTGTCTCTGCGCTGCGGGCAGTGAGCATCATGACGGGAACGGCTTTGGTGCGCGCGTCAGATTTCAGCAGCCGGCAGATCTGCAGTCCGTCAATTCCCGGAAGCATCAGATCCAGCACGCAGAGGTCTGGAATCAGGGTCTGAGCTTTCAACAATCCATCGCGACCGTCGCGTTCCCAATGAACGACGAATCCTTCCTTCTGGAGGTTGTAGACGATCACGTCCGCAATCGACTGTTCGTCTTCAATCACAAGGATGTTGGGTTGCATACCGCTGGAGTTACCTTTAGAAATTCAACGATGCAGTCGAGGATGCCGGATAATCGCAGCCTCTACAAGGTACACGACATCTTCTGCGATGTTCGTTGCATGGTCGGCGACTCGTTCTACATGACGTATCACCGAGAACAAATGCAGACTGGGTTCTATAAGTTCGGGTCGCTGCTTCATCACCGTGACCACTTCTTCGATCAATTCACGGTTCAATTTGTCCACCAACTCGTCCCGTTGGCAGATCACACGCGCTGCGGCGGAATTCTCTTCGACAAACGCATCGATACTGTCATGTAACATGCTGAGCGCCTCTTCTGCCATCTCTCCAAGACGATCCGGCAGTGGAAACGAAGGATGCTCCGCAATTCCCGCTGATCTTTCGGAAATGCTGACTGCAAGGTCAGCCACTCGCTCCAATTCCGCCGCAATTCTCATCACCACCGCTACGCGGCGAAGGTCATTCGCAACCGGATGATAGAGTGCCAGAATCTTAAGACACTCTTCTTCGATCCGAATGTCCCATCGATCCACTTCGCCGTCGCGAATGGAAACTTCGGCAGCCAGTTCACGGCGTCGATGTTTCAGCCCATCAACTGCGTCATGAATCAGTTCTTCAACCGTTGAGCACATCGAAAGAATGTCTCGATGCAGGTACTCCATTTCGTTAACAAAGTGAGTGGTCATGTGCTGCTGATCCTGAAGGACTTTACGCACTGCCGGCGATTCCGTCGCTGGCTGGCGCGATTGTTAAGAGGAATGATGAATGAATTGTTAAGAATGAAGATAAGTTTTTCGGCAATGTGCTGTTTTTGTGAATTATTAAGACGCCACACAACAATCGCCTCAACCAAATCGCCCTGTAATATAGTCCTGCGTGGCCTTTCGTGAAGGACTGGTGAAGATTTTGGATGTCGATCCGGTTTCTTCAAGAATCCCTTTATAGAAGAAGGCCGTCTGGTGACTGACGCGGGATGCCTGTTGCATGTTATGAGTCACGATGACGATCGTGTAGTTCGCACACAGTTCGCCGATCAGGTTCTCGATGCGGTCGGTGCTGGCCGGGTCGAGCGCGGACGCCGGTTCATCCATAAGAATGATGTGTGGATTTGTTGCTAACGTGCGAGCGATACAGAGTCGCTGCTGCTGACCGCCGGACAAGGCCATCGCAGAGGTCGTCATACGATCTTTCACTTCGTCCCACAACGCAGCTTTTTTCAGGCACGACTCCACCAGATCTGCAAGGACGGATCGGTTTTTCTCGCCGGCCACGCGAGGCCCGTACGCGACGTTGTCAAAGATCGATTTTGGAAACGGAGTCGATTTCTGAAAGACCATCCCGACGTGTTTCCGCAGCAGTACGACATCGACGGCGGGGGCCATGATATTCTGCCCTTCGACCAGAATCTCGCCAGTACAACGGGCTCCTTCGATCAGATCGTTCATGCGGTTCAACGTTCGCAGAAACGTACTCTTTCCACAGCCCGATGGCCCGATCAATGCCGTGACGGATCGTTCCGGAACCGTCAGAGAAACATCAAACAGCACCTGATGTTCGCCATAATAGAAATCTACGTTTCTGGCCTCGATCGCCGCTGGATGGGCTGACATATCGAGGTCCCGATCGACACCTGCGACCGACGGCGGCACTGAGCTGGAAGTAATAGCGGCCATGTGACATAAGTCCAGGAATTCTCAGGTGTTTCATGCGACGCAAGTCTGAACGGCGTTTACCATTTTAGTCGCCTGCTGGCATAGTGACGCACGATCATTGCCACCGAATTGATCGTCAACAATACGATCAACAGAACCACAATGCCGGACGCTGCCACCGCAGTAAATCGCGAATCCGGCTGCTTTGACCAGTCATAAATCTCAATTGGCATCGCCGTAAACTGATCAAGCGGCGCGTGCAGAACCTGCGCTGGGCGAGTCAGCAACTTCATCGGAGAATCTATGCTTCCCGGGCACATCGACGTATACGTTAACGCGCCAAGCATGATCAAGGGAGCGGCCTCACCGATCGCTCGGGATGTTGACAAAATCACACCTGTGGAAATCCCGGGTAAGGCTGCAGGAATGACCTGTCGCCAAATTGTCTGCCAGCGGGTTGCCCCAAGCGCGAGTGAGGCAATACGGATGGAACTCGGCACTGACCGCAGGGCCTCCTGTGATGCAGCGATCACCGTAGGAAGAATCACCAGCGTCAACGTCAGAGCTCCCACAAGAATGTTGTCCTCATAGAGTGGCAACTTCGCCAGTCGTATTCTGAAAAGGCCCAGCACTTGGATCAAATGGCTTCCGTCGAACCAGACGCTGAGCGTTGCGGCGGACGTCCGGAAGACCGTATACCCCAGAATCCCGTAGACGATCGAAGGAACACCTGCCAGATTTGCGAGGTTGACCTTGATGATTCGAACAACGAAACTGTCCTTCGCGATTTCTTCCAGATAGACGGCGGAGCCAACTCCGACCGGTACGGAAAACAACGAGGTAAAAAGGATCAGCCAGAACGACCCCCACAAACCCGCAAGCATCCCTGCTCTGGCCGGATTGGTGGAGTTCGTGTTCGTCACAAAGTCCGGAGAAAGTCGCCCGACGCTGCTGTAGACAATCGCCACCAGCAACACAATCAGCACGGCCAGTGCCGAATATGTCGCCAGTCTGCATGTCCCTGTAAAGACCCGCGACAACAGCAAACGACGGCGAATACGTCCATCGACGCCGGAAATAAAACTGATCGTGGGTTTTGCTGCGGAGTTCGGGATACTCACTGGTACACCTCGCGGTAGCGTCGCAGAATCCAGCCCGAAATCAGGTTGATCGTGAGTGTGATCACGAACAATGCAATGCCAATGGCATAAATGCTCATACGGCCGATTGAGTCCGCAGCGCTGTCGCCAGTGCTGGCGTGAACCATGAACGACGTCATTGTCTGAGCGCCGCGAAGTGGATTTAAAGTCGCAATCGGCTGCATTCCCCCGGCAATTACAACCGCCATTGTTTCTCCGATCGCGCGCGAGAATGCCAACAGAAATGCCGCGAGAATACCGGACAGGGCTGCAGGCACCACGACGCGCACGGACACATCGAAACGGGTGCTTCCAAGCGCATAAGCCGCCTCACGCAGGCTTCGCGGAACTGATCGGATGACATCTTCGCTAAGCGATGCAATCAAGGGCGTCACCATGATCCCCACCACAATCCCCGCGCTCAGCGCATTGAACGATCCCAGTTCGAGGCCAAATGCGCCGAGCGCGGGCTTCAGTATCCAGGGAGTAATAAACTTCAGGGCAAAGAAGCCGTAAATCACGGACGGGATACCGGCCAGAACTTCCAGAATCGGCTTCAGAAATTCACGTTCGCGGGGTCTGGCATATTCACTCATGTAGATCGCTGCGCCAAGCCCTGTGGGGACGCTGACCACCGATGCGATCAGGGCGACCATAAACGTGCCGGACAACAGCGGAATCATTCCGAATCGTCCATCAGGTCCATCGACAGGTTTCCAATGAGTCCCCGTGAGAAACTGCCAGACGGAGACTTGTTCAAAGAACGCCTTCTTCTCCCCGGGGGCGTACACCGCATTTCCAAGCAGCACCATGATGATGGCGGCCGTCGTCAACACAGACAGCGCGGCACACAGGAACAGGACAGCCTGAATGAGTTTCTCGTGACGACGAGAAACTCGCTGACTTGCCCAGGCTGGTGTTTTGGATTTTGTCATAAAGTGCTGGCACGGAACTATTCTGCGATCGCCGCCTCAAACGCATCGCGGCTGGTCTTAATCAGCGCGTCCGACGGATCCACGTAGCCGACTTTACTCACCTGAGCCAGACCCTCGTTCAAGTAAAACCGAACAAAGTCCCGGACTTCCTGGCGAGCCAGTGATGACTTTTTCACGTAGATGAACAACGGCCGTGAAAGCGGCTTGTATTCCCCGGACTTGACAGCCTCCGGCGTCGGAGCAACCCCCGCCGTTACGTCATCAGTCGGAGAAATTCTGAGTGCCTTGACTTTGTCCTTGTTGGAAAAGTAGTACGCACAACCGAAGAAGCCCATGCCGCCCTTTTCTCCGGAAACACCTGTAATGGTCACATTGTCGTCAGCGCTTGGGCTGTAGTTTTCAGTGATGGAGTCTTCTTTACCGTTTATCGCCTCCGTGAAGTAGTCAAATGTGCCGGATTCCTCACCTGCACCGAACAGCACCAGAGGAACGTCTGGCCATGCGGGATCAACATCTTTCCATGACTTCACTGTGCTGCCAGGTTCCCAGATTTTCTTCAGCTGAGCGACTGTAATCGTATCAACCCAGTCATTTTTTGGATTGACGCAAACCGTCAGACCGTCCAGCGCCACCAGCAGCTCCAGAACTTCCACGCCGTTCTTTTCGCAATCTGCCTTCTCTGAGTCCTTGATCGCACGTGATGCATTCGCGATGTCGATCCGACCGGCGATCATTTCCTTGAAGCCGGTTCCTGTCCCAGTCACCTTCAGAGCAATCTTCACATCGCTGAATTTGCTTTCGAATTCTTCTGCCACAGCTGCCGTGATCACTTTGACCGTGCTGGAACCATCTACCTGGATACGGGTTGGTTCGCCAGTCGTCGCAGCCGGAGTTCCCGATCCGCCTCCGGCAGGCCCCGCCTCCTCAAAACTGCATCCCTGCATCCCTGTTGAAAGCAGCCCGATGCTCAAAAGCATCATCAGTCGTCGCCCAGAAGTCATCATCAAATGCCCTTTTTTTTCTCTGATGTATTGTCCATTCGACAGCATTCAAAAACTGCCTCCGCTGAATTCAACGAGAAGTTTGTTAAGATGCGATGAAGTTTGTTCCTGAAACAGCAGTTTTCGCCAGACTGATTGTTAAGATTCTCAAAACTGCACGCGAAACTCGCTTCCACGCCCCAGACTGCTCTTAACAGAAACCGTCGCCCCTAATGCGTGGCACAAGTGTTTCACGATCGCCAGGCCCAGGCCAGTGCCGCCGCGTTCTCGGGAACGGTCTCGATCCACCCGGTAGAATCGCTCAAAAATCCGCCCCAGAAATTCTTCAGGGATTCCAGCACCGTCGTCCCGCACGACGATCGCGGGCGACGACTGGTCGGCGACCAGCTCCACCGTGACAGAACCACCAGCACTTGTATGCTTCAGAGCATTATCGACAAGGTTGCTGATGATCGTCTGCAGCGCCTGATCATCGGCAATGACAGTCATTTCGTCAGCTCCCGTGAGGAACAACTGGACGGACTTTGAATCAGCGATCGTGCGAAACCCGCGGAGCACATCGTCTGCGATCGTCACAGCATCCACCGGTTCGATGTGCAGCAATTGTTGCCCCGATTCGACTCGCGCCAGTTGCAGCATTCCGAGAATCAACTGCAGCAATCGTTCGGATTGTTCCTCAATCTGCTTCAAAAAGCGTTCCGCAGCAGCCGGATCTGAAAGGGCTCCACCAAGCAGCGTGTCTGTACATGCCTGAATTACCGTCAGTGGTGTCTTCAATTCGTGGGACACGCCACTCACAAAATCCCGCCGCATCGCTTCCAACTGCCGCATTTCCGATACGTCGCGCACCACAGCAACCGCACCGGCATGAGGTCCCTTCAGAATCGGAATCACGACCAGAACCAAATGAGCGTGCTCGCGGGATTTGCGAAACTCCAGTGTCTCTATCTTCTTCGACCTCAAAGCATCCTGAACGGTGTCGAGGAACGCCGGTACTCGGACCGCTTCATACAACCGATGGCCAATGCCAATGACTTTACTGATCCCCAGCAGACGACGTGCACCGGTGTTCAGGAATACAATCCGCTGCTCACGATCGATCGCGACAACGCCTTCAACCATCGAATCCAGGACGGCGGACAACAAGTCAGACGACGAACGTGCCTCTCGCTCCGCCAGTTCCAGCTTCCCAATACGCTCTTCGCGTTCCTCTTCCAGTCGATGCAAGGACGTCGCGACCTTTCCCAGTTCATCGTGTCGATCCGAAATCGACAGCAGCATGTCTTCCCGCTGAGTTTTCTCAATCGACTGGTCCAGATTCAGCGACATCGCCTGCAACGGCTCGACAATTCCAGCAGCGACAAAGGCAACACAGAGAATTCCGATGATCCAGGTAAAAATCGCAGCACGCGTGGCAGCGGACCTAACTGAAGCGTAGTGTCCATGCAACGCTTCCGGCTCGATGACCATCAGGAGCACCTGAAGGTCAGCTTTGTCGAGCGAAGCGTCGAGCCCGAACGCCAGTACTTCGGGATCATCGCCGTGAATACGAATTCGACGCATCGATGCCCCCGATCGAACCGCTGACTGGACGACCGACTGCAGCGTGATCTCGGCCGGGAGTTCTAAATCGGAAATGGTGAGAGATCGACAATCTTTATCCAGCAGCCACAATCGCTGTCCATCTCGCTGCAGCGTTTGCCGCCATGATGTCAGAACAAACTCTGGATCTTTGCCAACGGACAGTTCGTCTCGAATCATTCGCAGTCGGTGCTGAATTTCCAGAGCCTGCTGAGCCGCGGCTTCGGTCGATTGCCCGGCATTTAAAGCCACTAGAAGTCCCACCAGGGCAAGCAGCGACAGTACGGCGTAAAGCCCCACAATCTTCCAGAAAAGCTGCGCCCAGATCCATTTCACACAACACCATTCATAACCAAAACTGCCAGAACCAAAACTGCCATTTCGATTGTTCGTCTCGCCGTCGCCAATGGTGCGCGGATCGACCTGAAGGATCTTACCAATCCCCGCCCAACTTTCCGTTACCCCCCCACCGGAGACTTTCAGAAGTTAACAATCCCTCCCCCCCGAACTTTCCTGCAACCGATCTTCAGAATCCAGTGTGAAGGAATATGGACAAGCAGAAATCCAGAGTCGTAACAGATGTCGCTTCAGATTATCCAAATACCCCATTTGTCTAAATTTATTTGACCGAACTCGGACGCGACCTATGTTTCGTCAACTGTCGCAGATTGCGATGCACATGGCATCGCTGGAGACGCCTTGGCAGCGTTTTTGGCAGTAAAACGATTGAAAAACAACAGCGCGGTGAGGAAAGCTGGAAGCTTTGAGGGGACCTTGCCGCGCTGTTTTTCCATGCGCGCTGTCGAGTTAAACTGGGATGTGCTGGGCGACTTTTTCGATTTTTCCGTCGATTCCGGCTTTGCCGATGGTCGATATCTGCCTCGCCCCTATCAGTGGATCGGGCTGGCGGGACCGCCGATGCGGAAACGGCACAGGAAAATTCCGAAGACGTACAACAGCAGCAGCGGCACCATCAGTAGCATCATGCTCCACGGATCCGGCGATGTCGTGAGGACCATGGACGCGATCGAAATGACCAGCACAGCGATGCGCCAGTTTTTCTTATACGTGTCCACCGAGCAGACGCCGATGCGTTCGAGGAATACCATCACCATCGGAAGCTGGAAACTCACGCCGAACATGAGCGGCATCAACATGGCCATGCTGATGTATTCTGACAATCGCGGCGTAAATCCGATTCCGAGCCAGTCATTGAAGCCGATCAGAAAATCGAGCATCAGCGGAAACGCATAAAAGTACCCCGCCAGCGCCCCCAGCAGGAATAAGACGATGCTCATCGGCAAATACACATGCACGTATTTGCGTTCGTGAGGATACAGACCGGCCGCGATAAACAGCCACAACTGATAAAAGACCCACGGTGAGGCGAGCAGTAAGCCAGCGAAGAAGCAGACCTTCATGTACGACATGAAACCCTCTTCCATTTTCAGCGTCGTGATTTTGTTTGTATCATCGATGACCTTTCGCAGTTGCGCAAACTCCGGTGCCGAAATCAGCAGTGACACCGGATTGTCAGCACCGTCATCCGGAGGAGTCGTCTGTCCGATGGCTCTCATTAATTCAGATTTCTGAACCACAACACGCAACTGTTCGGGACGCAGCGCGTTCGGATCTTCAAGGATTGGTTCTTTTGGCGGCGTCTCTTTGGCAGAAAACAGACTCTTGATGTACGAATAGAAACTCTCCTTTGGCACATCGATTGTCATGTTCTCGATGCCGCGCGCCTTCATCGCGTTTTCCACGGGAGTTCGCAGCCAATAGAAAATCCGATCCCCGAAAAAAAGTGTGATCGACACTGCGATCACAAGCCCCAGCACCGCGCGAAAGACATGCACGCGGAGCACTTCCAGGTGCTCACCGAAGGTCATCGTGGTATCGTCAAACAGATCTCGCGATCGTGCCATTTGCTGTTCTCAATTACTTCGAAAATTGGCCGACAGAATTCGATTCACGGACTGAGCACTGGTTCGTTCCGGACGAAGCCAGGCTTGGAAATCCCATACGGAATCGCCAAAAACTACGTCTGCGTCAGCGTGCGGAATCGTTGCAGCAAATCTTTTGTGACCGGTCCCGGTGTGCCGGCACCGATCTTTCGTCCGTCCAGACTGATGACGGCAATGACTTCTGCTGCAGTGCCCGTCAGGAAACACTCGTCGGCAGTGAAAATATCATGTCGCGTGAGAACACACTCCTGCACGATCACACCCGCATCCAGGGCCAGTTTCATCACGGCATTGCGTGTGATACCTTCCAGAATTCCCGAATCGCGTTGCGGTGTCTTCAGCACACCGTGCTTGACGATAAAGATGTTGTCGCCTGTGCATTCGGCGACTTCGCCGTTGTGGTTGAGCATCAGCGCTTCGACTGTTCCGGCATCCGTGCCTTCAATCTTGGCCATGATGTTGTTGAGATAATTGAGCGACTTGATTCGCGGACTGAGTGCGCCAGGATGGTTGCGAATGGTGGCCGCCGTGACCAGTTTCATCCCGGTGTCGTACAACTCGGCAGGATACAGCGAAATGGTGTCGGCAATAATGATCACCTGCGGATTGCTGGTGCGACGAATATCCAGTCCCAGCGAACCGGAACCGCGCGTGACCACAAGGCGCACATAGCCGTCCATGATGTCATTTGCTTTGACCGTGTCTTCGACGGCTTTGATCATCTCTGCATGAGTCATCGGGATTTCAAGTCGGATGGCGAGCGCACTTTCGTAGAGTCGATGGATATGTTCGCGATGCAGAAAGACTCGACCTCCGTAGACCCGAATGCCCTCAAAGATGCCGTCACCGTACAGAAGTCCATGATCGAAAACACTGACAGTTGCCTGCTCGACCGGAACCAGTTTTCCGGCGACATAAACTTTGCGAGACATGAAAAACGCCCATAGTTGAATGGTTTGATGAATTGAAAGCGCATCGCCAGGGCAGATCGACTCGTAAATCCACCCCCCAGGACCATGACGCGCTGTGTGGCCGATTCCTCATCGTGAGTTTGCGAATATTGATGGATCCGCCACGACTGTGATGCACGCCGCAGCCAATTCCCAAGTGTAGCGAGAATTCCGAACAGTTGAGAGTCTGACGGAGCGGCGATTCTCTGCAGCGGACTCAATCGACTCTCCAAAACTGCCGCGAGTTCACCGGACTTGCCTGTTTTTGCAATCCCGGGGGATGAAGAACGCGGCAAAGCCTGGAAAACCCGGCTTGAGTCGATTTTCCCGATGGCGGTACAGTCCCCTTGTGTGGATCTCTTCAATGGCGTGGACTTCAGACGATTCTCCGTGAGCGGCACGCCGACAGGAACGAAACTATGATTACTCGCGCTACGTCACGGATATCAAAGATCCGCTGGACTTTGATGGCTGCCATGCTGCTTTCCTGCGGTTCATCCATTGCGTTGGTGATGCTGGGTTGTCAGCAGGTTCCGCTGACGAATCGCAAACAGGTGTTGCTGACTTCGGAAGAAAAAGAAAACGCAATGGGGCTGACGGCGTATCAGGAAGTGCTGAAGTCTGAACCAATCACGACGAATGAAAAGGCCACGGAAATCGTGAAGCGAATCGGTCAGCGTATTGCAGAAGTGGCCGACCGTCCGGACTTCGAGTGGGAATTCAATGTCATCGAATCGCCGACTCAGAACGCATTTTGCCTGCCTGGCGGCAAGGTCGCCGTCTATACAGGAATTCTTCCTGTTTGTGAAAACGAAGCGGGACTGGCCGTTGTCATGTCGCACGAGGTCGCGCATGCCATCGCACGACATGGAGGCGAGCGCATGACTTACCAATCCGCCCAGAATCTTGGCAAGTCGGCTGTCGGCTATGTAATGCAGAAGCAGGATGAGCAAAAACAGAAGATCGTGTTGACCGCCTACGGTGCGGCATCTGACTACGGTGTCATTCTCCCATACAGTCGCAAGCATGAAATGGAAGCCGACCAGATTGGGATCATGCTCATGGCGAAAGCCGGTTACGACCCGTCTGAAGCACCGGTGTTCTGGGAACGCTTCGCAAGTTCCAAAACCGGAGGTGCGCCGATGGAATGGATGTCGACACATCCATCCGACGCTCGTCGCTCTGCCGCATTGCGCGAACTACTGCCGCAGGCCATGAGTCTCTACGAAAAAGTCGATCAGAAAATGGGCCTCGGCGAGCCAGTGCAGTAGTGGCAAGGTCGTCCTGATCGGCGAGATCATGAGTGAGACAATCGGCGAGCGGCATGCGTCAGCTTGCCGGTACAAAAACGAGGTACCGGAGGGCTCACGCCGCTCCGCTCGCCGGACTCATTTCGAACCGCGCGGAGTATCAGCAGCGACAAACAAAGAGACGAGTCCGACACATCCTCCCATGCACCGCATCCTGAAAAAGTCGTCTTCCACGCTGCGGCGAAATCTGCTACTTATTCCGCCGAAGCGCCATGTGATCTCTCCGCAGGAGGCGGAGTTGACGACCGATTTTCCCGGCGCGGGAAGGGATTCCCATGCAAAGTTCAATGTGGAAATTACTTACGGCCGCAGGCATTATTGGCATCGGAACCCTCGTGGTTCTTGAGGTCCAGAATCGACTGCCGATCGCTTCTCGTGCGTCAACCGCTGCGGAGGTAGCAGATTCCACCGGAACTGTTCCTGGAACTGAAACTGATGTGACGCCGGACGCCACCGCCGATTTCGATCGTATGATGGTCGCTTCTGAATCGCCTGATGAAACGATGTTTGCGTTGCAGGAACCGAATGCCCCCGATGAGACTGGTGCCCCCGCACCACCTGCTGATCAGAGTTTTGTTGGGGTGACTCCGGTAGATCGCACGGTGCTGAAGGACAGTCTGACCGACAGCGAAAATCCATTCGGCAATTCCATCGATTCGGGCAGCGATCCAGAATCCCCACACACCTCTGCGGCTGCTGAGCCTCCAATCCATGCGGACACAGCGATTCAGCCTGCGAGTTTTTCTGGTGAGTCTGCTCCTGTCACGCTACAGAGTCCTCCTGCAGGCACTCAACCCTCAAGTACGTCGGCAACAAGGTTTTTCAACGGCCGCAACAGTCAGAAAATCAATTCCTCGGCCGAGTCATCAAAGGCTGCTCCTGTTCCTGCTCCGTCTTCAGCCAGGATCATGAATCCCGCCTCAGCTCAGGCGTTCGGTGATGGACACACTGCCGTTGCCGACAAATCCTTATCGGATTCGGCTGTAAAAACAGCGCAGATTGATCAGGAGATCCCCGACCTCATCTTCATGCCGGATGCCGTTCCGGAAGTCGGACGCCCCGCAAATTCTGCGACACCTGGCGGCATTCCGGTTGCCAGCGAGCCGCGCATGGACACGCCCGGCTTTGAGGTGGATCCGCAGCCGAACCTGGATCTGACACCAGCGGCGGCGAGCCCCG
>JAYUVA010000752.1:0-3778 GCA_043754375.1 Candidatus Kuenenia sp.
CGCCTGCGGCTCGCCGTTAAACGAATGACTTTCCCGTTAACTCACACGTAGAATCCGGTAAGGTCAGGAAGTATGCCGCATGTTGAATGAGCGATCATGAAGAGGAAGATCCTGCGAAAACCAAGATTGCGGCAATTCGCCTTCAATTCGAGGCAATGCGGCACTCTCTCACTTTTCCGTTGATTTGATTCTTCACCGGAAACGCATCACTCTGCTTCGTTGCTACAATGCAGACGGGTCGATGTTCAAAAATAAAACAAATGATAGCACTTTGGAATATGAGTCACATGCGTCACAGCGACAGGATCAATGCTTTGGTCTGCGAACCGCAACGAATCGCAATTTTCATCGATCAACGAACTTCGCTCCATCCTGGAGGTCTGTCGTGAGCGATGTCTGGAATAAGTCTGCACGAATGACAGCCGATGAAGGTTCTGTCAACGTGCGTTTTCCGTATGAGAATGGTCGTATCTTTGCGTTCGCGGTGCTGCAGGAGTTTGATCAGTCGGATCGATTCATTCAGGACATCATGGCGGACCTCGACGCACGGCATTCGCTCAGCGGCGCGGATCGGTCATTGGCACTCGATGTGGCCGCTGGCGTTGTACGCCGCAGTCGGACGCTGGATGTTGTCATCCAGTCACGCATCACTCGGCCACGCCATAAGGTAGAACCCGACCTGTGGCGCGTGTTACGGATTGGGGCGTACCAACTGCTGTTTTCACGAACTCCGGATCATGCGGCGGTGGATTCGACTGTCGATCTTTGCCGTCTGCTTGATCGTCCGCGCTGGACAGGATTTGTCAACGGCGTGCTGCGCGGCATTGGTCGATTGTTGATAGACGAACCGGCAACCGGGCCTGCCGCGACTTCACTTCCGACATCACACAAACAGTGGCGCAGCTTGAACGAGGAAATTCTACCCAATCCGCAGACTCAGCGGATGCAATACTATGCTGATGCCTTTTCACTGCCCCAAACCCTTGCACAACGCTGGACTGCGCGGTTGTCCGAGGCGGATCTGATTGCGGCCTGTTTTCATACGGTCGATCCGCCCGCCACGTCTCTGCGCGTGAATTCTCTGCGTGCTGATCCAGAAGCGGTATTGCAGTCACTCATAAGTGCCGGATGCAAAGCGTCGATGGGAACACTTTTCGGCAGCATTCAACTTGAACAATCTCCCCGACTTGAAACGCTGCCCGGATATGCCGACGGGCTTTGGAGTGTGCAGGACGAAGCAGCGATGTCGGCTTCTCTGTTGCTTGCACCACAACCTGGCGAGTCCATTCTTGATTTCTGCGCTGCACCGGGCGGGAAGACGACTCACCTTGCGGAACTGAGCGGCGACAAAGCGACCATCGTTGCCTGCGACGTCGCGAGCGGACGACTGCAGCGGATTCGTGAAAACGCCGCACGCTTGCAATTAACGTCCATCCAACCGATGGTGATCCCGAAAGATGGCCGAGATCTGCCCGCCGGTCCCTTTGACGCGGTTCTGGTCGATGTCCCGTGCTCCAATACCGGCGTCCTCAATCGGCGACCTGAGGCGCGGTGGCGATTCGATCACGTCGGACTTGAGGAACTTGTTGTGCTGCAAACGCGATTGCTGCTTCAGGCGTGTGAACTCGTCCGACCCGGTGGCCGTGTCGTATATTCCACATGCAGCATGGAACCGGAAGAGAATCGTGGAGTGGTCGATACCGTGCTCAGGGCGTTGAAGGAATTCCGTCTGGACCGCGAAATTCACCATCACCCGGGACAACCCGCTGACGGGGCTTATCAGGCGTTACTGGTTCGGTCAGTGCCAGGGAACTAACCTGCATTGCGCACAGAATCGTAGGCCGGACCGAGCAAACCCTGTGATTGCCGGAGCGGCGCCCGCCAATTCATCCTTGATCTATGTGACAGAGTGTGATGACCAGAAATCCGGGTTTGCGCTGTTCCGGCATTAGTGGCGGGCTTGATCCGGCCTACACCGGGCGCAATGCAGGCTAAACTCTGCTCAGATCCTCAGTGACGACTTATTCGCCACCTGCTGAAATAAGAAAAGCCCCGCTGGATCCGGGATCCAGCGAGGCCTTTTGAGTATTCACATTCTGGCCGATGAACGGAAAGATCAGTTCTTCGGAACTTCTTCACCTGGCGCGGCACCGCCATCGGGGGCTGGTTTGTCGGCATCAGGATTGGCAGCGTCTTTTTCTTTTTCTTCAGATTCTACTGCGGCCTTTTTTGCTTCTGCGGCCTCTTGTTTGAGCTTTTCCAATTCCTGCTGGCCAACCTTTGCTGCTTCTTCGGCAGCCGTTTTTGCTGAGGTCATGTCAGTCAGTTTTTGTTCCAGTTCAGCTCGAGCTGTTTTCAGGGTGTCCCGTTCTTCGGAAGTTTTCTTCAAGTCACCCTGGACAGTCTTGAGAGAATCTTCTGTCTTCTTTGCGGTGTCCCGAAGACCGGCGATCTGTTCAATGCACTGCTTGTGAGCAGCTTCGGCCTTATCGCCACGTTCTGTCTGAGCGGCAACGATCTGACGTTCGGATTCCAACTGCTGTGTGAGTGCCGCAATCTGGCTCTCCATGTCGGCCTTCAGTTTTGCCGCATCAGACTGAACAGTTTCGATACTTGTCTTTGCTGTTGCCAGTTCCGCCTGTACTCCCTTAAGTTGAATCTCCATGTCGTCTGCATCTTCGGCGCGGCTGAGTGCTTTTGAGTACGGCATCATTTCGCGGAAGGTGCCGTCCTTTGCCTTGTACCAGCCTGTTGATCCACAGGAACTGCCACCGCCCGTTTTCGGGCAGCAGTTTGAATTCGCAGACGAACGGCTGGAGCGATGACCAGCCTCCGCGATCATTCCGCCTGCGGAGATCACAATTAGTAGAATCAGCAGTTTTTTCATGTCATTGACCTGATCTGAATTGAGGGGGAAGTCGAGAATCCATACCGCTCTGCCACTTTGCGCAGCGAGCCATTAGTAGAAGTTTGCTCAAACGTCGTGCTTTGACAACACTTTTTCAAGTCTGCAGACGCAAGTGATGAGGCAGGGTGTTGAAAAAACTGATTCTGCGCTGTTTGCGGAGACTTTTCCACATAGTTTCCCCAGGAAAGGGAACGTTTGAGGATGGGACGGTCGCCATCATTCCCGTTCACGGAATGAGATTCAGACCTGCTTCGCATGTCCTCGGGCGGGATTTTTCCAGACCCAGACGTCTTCTTCCCGGAGGCGAAGGTAGCTGCTGTAGCGGGCGGATGAAATGAGTCCCTGGGACACCGCTTCTTTCACGCCGCAGCCTTCTTCATGGGTATGCGTGCAATCCTGAAACCGACAGCAGGAAATGAAAGGCCGGAATTCGATATAATAGCCATCGACTTCATCCAGCGAAATGTCCCACAGTTCAAACTGCCGAATGCCGGGTGTATCGCAGACCCAGCCACCAAAGGTCAACGGCACCAGACGAGCGCGGCGCGTGGTGTGCGTGCCCTTGCGAGTCCAATCACCGACGTCTGCTGTCTGCAGGCCGAGTTCCTTATCGACGCAATTCAGCAGCGATGACTTGCCAACACCGCTTTGCCCACTCACGGCAGTCTGGCGATTCTTGAGCAGATGTCGAAGCTGATCGATACCCCGTCCGTCCATGGCACAAGTCAGGACAACATTATATCCGATTCTGCCGTAGGTTCGGACATGATGCAGGAGGATACCAGGATCAACGAGGTCGATCTTGTTAATGCAGATGATCGGTTCGATGTTGAGGCGTTCTGCGCTGACCAGGAACCGATCGATCAGTTG
>JAYUVA010000753.1:0-8780 GCA_043754375.1 Candidatus Kuenenia sp.
CTGCGACAGTATCAAGTGGTACTGGAACCGCATTGGAAAACAGTGTTACCCGGATGCGAATTCGATGCTGCTGCTGTTTGACTGTGGCGGGAGCAACGCCGCCAGCAAATATATTTTCAAGCACGACTTGCAGGAAGTGGCAAACAGTATCGGGATGAGCATTCAGGTCGCTCACTATCCAAGCTACTGTTCAAAATACAATCTCATCGAACGCCGCTTCTTTCCGCACCTGAGCCGGGTGTGTACCGGAATGCTGTTCGATACACTCGACACAGTCACTGAATTGATGCGAAAGGCGATGACGTCAACCGGGCTGCGGACGACCGTCAATGTCATCCGCCGAATTTATGAGTCGGGAAGAAATGCCACAGAAGAAATGAAAAAATTCGTTCGCTCGACGGTCAACTTCGCCGATGTTCTGCCAAACTGGAACTACACTTTAACGCCGCAAATAAGACAGTAATTTCTCGAACGGTCCTAACCGGTGAGTGCGAGCTTAGCGAGGTGCGGGTCCTACTGTCAGGTTTCGGGTTGACTTCAAATGAAACTACGTGCCTGTGTTCTCACTGCTGTTTCGCTCTTGGCGGATCTCATGGCACCCTTGTTGACATTGCTAGATGTCCTCGGGGCTCAGTTGTTGCGATTTTGGCGATTGGTGTCGCTGCGCTCACGTGTTGATGGAATTATTCCGATCACGACCCAATTTGACGGACCGATGCGAACGGCTGGCAGAGTGCGTCTGCAACTGGGAGAACATTGCCGTCTGGGTCGGGACGTCTTCTTTGAAACACCTGGTGATGGCGTGATTCGAATTGGCGACCACACGCGGATCAATAGTGGAGTATTTATTGTAGCGTATCAGGAAGTTTGTATAGGCAGCAATTGTCTTGTTGGGGAATATGTCAGTATTCGGGATGCCAATCACGGGATAGCTGCCGACCATTTGATCCGCACTCAGCCGCACGATGCCGCTGCGATACAAATTGGTAACGACGTCTGGATCGGTTGCAGCGCGGTGATCCTGAAGGGCAACCAGATTGGTGATGGAGCCGTGATTGGAGCCAACAGCGTTGTGACAAAGGGATGTGGGCCCAATGAGGTAGTCGTTGGTGTTCCCGCTCGCCAGATCCGCATGCGGTCGCGGAACGAATTACCCTGAAACACAATGACCAGCGGAACTTTCAGGCATCAGGATTGCTATACGTCACGCACATGCTCAGCAGCAGAAACCAGATCACGCTACAACATCCCGTGAGTGTCGTGCCATTTCCAGATATCTCGTCCATCGTAATCGCAGTCTCGCTCACATCCCGTCCAGATCACGCAGCACCGCCCCGGAGTAAATCTCAATGCAAATTGTCAATCAGCAGTTCCATGGCGACCTCTCCACCGGCAAGGACATTCGGCTTAACATAGGAAGTGCTGGTGGTCAAAAAGATGGGTTCTACGGCTTAGATATCATGCAGATTGACGACGCGGTTGATATTATTGCCGACCTCAACTCTCCTCTCAGTCTGATCCCGGACAATTCTATCGCGGAAATCTACAGTTGCCACGTTCTCGAGCATGTACGCAATTTAGTGCAACTCATGGAGGAACTCCACCGGATTGTGCGGCCGGGAGGAATGATTGAAATTCGTGTGCCGCATTTTTCGAATCCCTATTATTATTCTGATCCTACCCACGAACGTTTTTTTGGCGTCTACTCCATGTACTACTTTGTGGCCACTGAATTGCAGCCGGAAGTCCGAAAGGTTCCAGCATTTTACAGCAAAGCCCGCTTCCATGTGGAAGAGATAACAATCACACTGCTGAACAACACTCTATTTGACAGGCTGCTGACCCCACGGTTGTTCAGCGTCATCAACCGAAACTTTGCACGCCAAGATTTGTACGAACGGCGATTGTGCAGGCTGTTCCCGGCGAACGGGCTGATCTTCAGGCTCAGGCCACAAAAATAGCTTTTCCTGAACTGGGCAGGAATGCGGTCTAATAAACACACGCGACGCATACTGCTGTGGAGCATATTCGCAATGGCATCACTCAAATGATGCTATACCAACATGAACTCGCAATCGCGTCTTTGGATAGGTGAATTGGGGTCCAATACTCCTAATGCAAGTCGCTAAAGCGTCATTTGGTCCATCCGGGATTCCTGTGGGTAGGCCGCTTTCTCCAACTCCACCAACAAAGGCAGTTCTGCCGTTCGTCTGCACCAGCCATCGGTCGCCAGCTCTTGCGAGCGACCGATGGCTGGCTCCGACGAAGGCAGAAAACCCTACGTTTTGAACAAGTTCACATTATCAAAAGGCGTGGAGCGGGGTGGTCTGTCCAAGCGTTTTTCTCGACCGAGTGCTGGAATTCAACGGTCCACCTGTCAGCGATTGGACCCACAAGAATCCCGGATGGACCCGTCATTTGCACGCCACGGCAACTTTCCCAGGCCTCAATCTGTTTCAGCAGCAACACTCATAGGTCCGCCTCAATATCTGCTCCGGACCAGGATTGTCCGTTGCATGATGCGGAACATTCGCCAATGTATGTAGAAACGCCATTCGTCACTCTGAATAGTCGCCACAATAATTTTGATGCACTTCGGTTCGTCTTCGCATCGCTGGTGGTTTTCTCGCATTCGTATCCACTGGGCGAGGGCAGTGAGGATCGAGAACCTCTGCTTCGATTGACACAGCAAATCAGTTTGGGCTCGTTGGCGGTCAATGGCTTCTTTATCATTAGCGGGTTCCTGATCGCGGCGAGTTGGGATCGAAGAAAAAGTGTGTCTGGATTCCTTCAGAAACGCATTCTAAGGATCTACCCAGGGTTCATCATCGCAAACGGGATTGGCGTCTACCTGGCTGCACCTTTTGCCCAGACTGACAACACACAGCATTCCCGGATTTCGGCAATCTCGTTCTCGTGGGACTGCCTTTGGTTGAAGGGATGCGATGTTCAAGGGTTGTTTCAACTGAACAGCATCCGCTTTTTGAACGGATCGCTTTGGACAATTCCTTATGAATTCTGGTGTTACATCGGAGTAATATTATTAGGAGTTATCCCGCTTCTTAATCGCAGGGTCGTGGTTTTGTTCGTGTTCATTGCCTCACTGCTGATTGCGTATATGTTTCCCGCGTTTCATTTGCAATCATTCGGTGGTGGGCTTCCGGGCAGAATTTTTGGAGCTCCTTATTGTTGGGCGAGATTCCTGCCACTCTACCTTGCCGGAGTTGTGGCTTGGCGATTCAGAGAAAAATACGTCATGTCGTCAGGCCTCTTGTTTTCCGCGATTGCTGCTTTGGCGATGACCGTTCGGGTGCCACATTCATGGTTAGTGATGTTTCCGATATGCGGCACCTACATCCTCATGTGGCTGGCATTTAATCGACACCTCCGTTTGCATAGATTTGCGAAGCATGGCGACTACTCCTATGGAATGTATCTCTATGCCTGGCCGATACAGCAGTTTACCGTCTTTCTGTATGGGGACGGAAGAATGAATGCACATGCACTGTTTGTAATGTCTTTCCCGATCTGCGTTCTGTTTGGCGCGGGCAGTTGGTACTTGGTTGAGCGTCCATTCCTCCGGCGCGCTTGACCGCAATAGCCTTTCAGCGGCTCCAAGGGGTATCCGTAGTCTGGTGCGAGCTCGGCGTTGAAGCGGGAAAATCAAGTCGAAGCGTTTTGAGCTGAAATATTGGGTTTCATGCTTTTGGTTCCTTGACTTTGCGTGGATGTTTCCCTCCTATGACAGTTTCTGTTTGTGCTGTGGTGATAGCGTTTCGTCGACTTGCAATGCTGAAAGAGTGTATTGAGGCGCTCCGAAATCAAAGCCGTCCTGCGCAGGAGATCATCGTTATCGATCAGGGCGGAAGCCACGAAATTGCCAGTTGGTTGGCTGATCAAAATGATCTATTGGTGATTCCCCAGGCGAATCTTGGAACAGCCGGAGGTTTTGGTAAGGGTTTGGAAGTCGGATTTCATCGCGGTCACGACTGGGTTTGGCTTCTCGATGACGACGGCATCGCCTGGCCGGACTCACTCCAGAAACTGTTAAGCACCCCCAGAGCAACTGAGTCTCAGACTGCATTTCTGTGCTCGAACACTCTAACAATGACCGGAAATGTGCAGCAGGCTTCGATTCCCACGCCACCTCCAACGTGGTATGGATCAGTGCTGGATGATCACTGTGTCCGAATCAGCCGGGCTGCCTGGCTGGGATTGCTTGTGCATCGGCGTGGTGTTGAGCGTGTAGGCTTGCCGGTTCCCGAGTTCTTTATTTGGCACGACGATCAGGAATTCACGGAACGAATCTCGGAGAAGTTTAACGGCTACTGCGTATTGAGTAGCCGGATTACGCATAAGCAAAAAGGTGATGCGCTGGATCCATTTTCACCAGCTGGTTTTTTTAAGCTCAAGCATGGCCTCCGCAATCAATTTGGCTGGGTCCGACTAAGGCCCGTGGGGAGGCTCCGACGATGGTGGAGAATGATGCTCTTCACAATGCGCGGCCTTGCTGCGGTCCTTCAGCGGCAACTGCCTCCGAAATCATTACTTTGGATTGCACGAGGATGGCTCTTCAGACCATCGGTGCCACAGTTCAGGCCTGCAGAGATTGATGCACTCAGAGAATTGGGAGATTCGCAGAACGTTATGAAAAAGGGATCAAAGTAAAGTGTCCGGAATGTCGAATCTGGCCATCGTCATTATCAACTACCGAACTGGCGGCATGACCGTTGATTGTTTAGCTTCGCTGGAGGCGGAACAGCAGCGTGTCCAATTTCAAGTTGTTGTAGTTGATAACGCATCGGCGGATGAGTCGCCTGACTATATTGAGCAAACAATTGTTGACCGTGAATGGGGGCGATGGGTTCAACTGCTGCGGTCAGAGGTCAACGCTGGATTCTCGGCTGGAAACAATCTCGGGATTGCATCAATTCACGCGAATGCCTATTTACTGCTGAACAGCGACACAATCGTTAATCCCAACGCGATTTACAACCTTCTGGGGGGGATGTACCGACATCCTGAAGCGGGACTTTTCGGTCCTCGGCTGATCGGCAGTGACAGCGATGCTCAGACGAGCTGTTTTCGATTTCCATCGTTCTTCAGCGAAGTGATTCGCGGGGCTTGTACCGGCCCGGTTACACGACTGCTGCAGCGTTGGAATGTTTCGCTGCCAGTGATGAATCAACCGATGGAGACTCCGTGGATCAGCTTTGCTGCTGTGCTGATTCGGAGGGAAGTCCTGGAAAAGGTGGGACTGATGGATGATGGCTATTTTATGTATTTTGAAGACATGGACTACTGTCGGCGCGCCCAAAACGCAGGCTGGAAAATCCAGTTTTGTCCAGACTCTGAAATCGTCCATCTGCAGGGACAGAGCTCTCGCCTTCAGGAGCTCAATGCTTCTCGGCAACGTCGCCCGACCTATTATTACGCCGCGCGCTCCCGGTATTATCGAAAATGGTCGGGGCGTTTGGGATTGATTGTCGCCAACCTGGGGTGGTGTGTGGGCCGGATTGTCGGTGGGATGCGTGACTTGCTTGGCCGAAACCGCACCTCCTGTGAGCGAGAATGGCGGGACAATTGGCTTGGTTGGAATCGTCGAATGGAAGTTGGTCAACCGAAACGACTTAAAACTGTTGACTCGATCACCCAGAAAATTGAAAACTCGGTCAATCATGCTTGACGGACCCTGCAGCACGTCGAAGTGGGGTTCGGAAATCGTCGTGCCGTCATGTTCAATGTAATTTGTTGCGAAATAACAGTTCATCGGCAAATGACGTACGCGTGAAAAGTCTGCAAGTTATGAGTATGTTTCTATGACAATTCGCCCTCTGCTGATCGCTGAAGCGGCAAACCCCGAGTGGGTCAGCGTTCCACTGGTGGGTTGGTCCAGCGCGACGGCGATCCTGCAGAACGTTGAAGGTCATTTAGTGACGCAGATCCGGAACCGTGAGGCTATTGAACGGACATCGCTATCTGCTGATTCCTTCACCGTGATAGACTCTGAACTGGTCGCGAAGGCATTATGGCGTGTCAGTTCGCTACTTACCGGCGGGAAGGGAAAGGGCTGGACGACTGGCATGGCGTTCTTTGCGCTGTCGTACTACTACTTCGAACACCTTGTCTGGAAGCAGTTTGGTCCCGCCATACGTCGACACGAGTTCGACGTTGTGCATCGGCTGACGCCGCTGAGTCCTACTGTTCCCAGCTTGCTCGCGCGCAAATGCCGCAAGGCAGGCGTCCCGTTTGTGCTCGGGCCGCTCAACGGCGGTGTCCCGTGGCCGAAAGCGTTTGATGCCGCACGTCGCCAGGAAAAGGAATGGTTGTCCTACGTACGCGGCGCTTATAAGTTGTTGCCCGGTTATCGCAGCACACGCAACCATGCGGCCGCGATCATTATCGGTTCCCAGGACACATGGAAGCAGATGCCTGCGCGGTACCACGACAAATGTGTTTACATTCCTGAAAATGCCATTGACCCCGCGCGATTCAATCAGCAACGAACACGAACGGCATCTCGCCCCATTCGAGTCGTCTTTCTTGGGAGACTGGTTCCGTACAAGGGCGCCGACATGCTGTTGGAAGCGGCGGCACCATTGATCCGCGCCGGTGAATTGCATGTAAAGATTGTGGGCGATGGTCCACAAATGGACCTGTTAAGGGAGATCGTTATTTCCGAACAGATCTCAGATGGAGTCGAGCTTACCGGCTGGGTCGATCACACCGCCGTGCAGGATCATCTGATGAATGCCGACCTGTTAGGGTTTCCCAGTATTCGTGAATTTGGTGGTGGCGTGGCGTTAGAAGCCATGGCGGTTGGATTGGTACCCATGGTCATGCGTTATGGCGGATTGGCGGAGATTGTGACTGACCAGACCGGATTCCTGATCGAGATGGCCGATCGTGCTACCATCATTGCCCGACTGCGGGAGTCCTTGCAGAATGTCGTTGAACATCCAGAGTTGATCGAACAAAAATCCGGCTCGGCGCGGCAACGAGCGATGAGTCAGTTCACGTGGGACGTGAAGGCCAAACAGGTGATCGAAGTTTACAAGTGGGTCCTCGGGCAGCGGTCAGATAAGCCTTTCTGGGGTATGCCGTTTGGGAGTGATGCAACCATAAATGGATTCATGTAACAGGTTCTCGTAATGCCGGCAGCAGCGAACCCCTCACTTATTGTTGTCAAACTCGTGGAGTCGAAGTGATGCCCAGCGTGCGTGAAACCGTGGTTGCTTTTCTTACTCGGCGATATCCTTTTTACAGCGGTTGCGGCTCGTTCGCCAACAGCGCTGTCGTGACCAAACTTGCCGGCATAAGTCACTCTACTGCCTGGGGAAAGACACCAGGCGGCGAACTGCTTGTAAAACTCGATGACTATGTCGGACGCGCCGCGTTCTTTACAGGAGATCTGGATCGTAAAATCACCTGGATTTGCCAGCAAATCATCCGGTCCGGCGACACCGTATTGGACATTGGCGCCAACATCGGCCTCGTCACGCTCTGCATGTCACGTCTGGTAGGCACGGAAGGGGAAGTCCACGCATTTGAGCCACAGCCCGATTTGCAAAATCTCCTGAAACAATCACTGCATCGCAACGCCATTAGCAATGTTCGGCTCCATGGCGTGGCACTTGGCAGTGACGAGGCGATGTTGGAACTACGAATTCCAGACGGCAATGCTGGCCGCGCGTCGGTGGTGCGAAATCAGGATGATTCAACATGTACCAGGTTCAACGTGCCAGTACAGACACTTGATCGACTGATCCAGGAAGAAGGAATCAAGAAGATTCGCCTGATCAAGATTGATGTCGAAGGCTTTGAAGAACAAGTGTTGCGCGGAGGGGCGGGTATGCTACAGTCGATCCGCCCTGAGGCGATACTGTTTGAACTGAATGATTCAGGTGGCTCGTCTCTGCACGACCAGCCGGTACTCGAGTTGTTGCGGAAACATGACTACGGCTTTTTTGCGATCCCGAAGTGTCTGGTGCGGATGCGACTGCAACGCTTTGATCCTGAAGAATGCCGTGAGTTGCCTTCACACGACCTACTCGCGGTACCTCGGGGAGAATCCTACGAGCAGATGGCAACACTGATGAAGGTAAATACTTAGATACTGCCGTGCAGCCTTCACTGTTCGCAGTTGCCTATATGGCCTGGCGGTCATCAAAATGAAATGCACGGCCGGTACGTAACGGTGGGGTTCGAAACAGGTCTTTCAGGAAAGCCATGCCGGGCGTTACCAGGAACAGTAGTTGAAGCTGAGTCTTTGGCAACGGAATCCCGGCAATGGAGAAGCTTCTTACTCTGGAATAACGTGATCGTATCGCTCATCTGAAGCCGCGTGGGTTCGCCCAGGCGGCCCAACGACTGTGGTGAGAAGTACCAATCGCCACCAAGAACCAAGAACTGCATAATGCCTGATCGATATGTTTTGATTACTCCCTGCCGCAATGAGGCGGAGTATGCTCGCGTGACGTTGGATTCGGTGGTCAACCAATCTGTTCGTCCGGCGTTGTGGGTGATCGTAGATGATGGATCGACCGACGAGACGCCAGCGATCCTTGCAGAGTATGCAGCCCGGCATGACTTTATTCGGGTCGTGCGCCGGGAAGATCGGGGCAAGCGGGCTGTTGGCCCGGGAGTCATTGAAGCCTTTTATGCCGGGCTGGAGTCGGTCAATCTGAACGACTACGACTATCTCTGCAAACTGGATCTGGATCTCGATCTGCCGCTGAAATATTTTGAACTCCTGATGGAACGCATGGCGCAGAATCCTC
>JAYUVA010000754.1:0-3583 GCA_043754375.1 Candidatus Kuenenia sp.
GAAGAACAGCGTCCCGTTCAAGTTCGTCAGATAACGCGGCAACGAACTGCTGCTTCCGCTGAGGATATCTTTGACGAGTGTGGTCCCGGCGGACGTGCCATCACTTTGCCACAACTCAATACCGTTCACGCCGTCATTGGCGTTGAAGAACAGCGTCCCGTTCACGTTCGTCAGAAAAGCCAGATACGAACCGCTGCTTCCGCTGACGATATCTTTGACGAGTGTGGTCCCGGCGGACGTGCCATCACTTTGCCACAACTCAATACCGTTCACGCCGTCATTGGCAGTGAAGAACAGCGTACCATTCACGTTGACGAATTGTGACGGATTTGATCCGCCTGCCCCGGCCACCAGGTCCGCCACGAGTACGGGATCTACCGATAACACTTTCCTGGTCTCCAGCGTCTCCACCATCGGAGTACACACGAAGTCGTCCCGAATCAAAGCGACCTGACCGGATGCCGACCGTGTCTTGCGGCGATCACGCCGGGAAGTACGTCGTGCAAAATCTACAGCCAGAGTTTTCAGCCAGTTCTGGAAGAGCATGTATAAATTCCAGGGAAATCATTGTCGTGTCAAAAGGCGAAGTCTACACAAAATGTGCAGTTTGCCCACAAAAATCCGCCTGGATGCAACTCTGCATCAGCGGAAATTCGTTTAATGAGCCTGAGGCGCTAGCCGATGACACGGCAGGAAATCGGCTAACCGGCATCGCACACAAAGTAGGCCGGATCAAGTCCGCCGCCCATGCCGGAACATCGCAAACCTGGATTTGTCGTTGTGAAAGCGTGTCATCTTGATCAGGAGTTGATCGGCGGACGCAGCTCCGGCATTCATCGAGGTTGCTTGGTCCGGCCTACGATTCAGCGGCAGCGGGTTATCGGCTAGCGCCTCAGGCTCACGCGAGTGACCAGAGCCAGTTCTGCAGACCAACCACTTCGGCCGGGTCTTCAAACAGGATGGAGCAGGCTTCGAGGATCTCGGCGGAAATCCGATCTCGTTCCGATCGATCGGTCCCCAGCCGGACCGCCGTTTCAATATATTGCTGTGGCGTGGAGACGATCAGCTCAGTGAATTTCATTTTTCGATACAGCGCCTGCGTGATCCGGCTGCGAAGGAATTCCCCTGGCAGTGTGACGACCGGCGTTCCGACGGCCAGAGCTTCGTAGGTGGTGTGTCCGCCGCCGAAGTGCAGCGGATCAAGAATCACGTCCGCCGCCGCCAGCAGATTCATGAATTCATCACGTGGCATGGCGGGAAGAAAGCGAACTCGTGATGTTCCGCCCGGCAGTGTTTTTTCAAACCGCCGCTTCAGACGATTGGTCCAATGCGCGACGCGACCATTAAGCAGGACGATTTCGGCCAAAGGATCCGCGTTCAGAATTCCAGAAAGGATCTCGTCGAAGTCCGGATGGAATTTGAACAGCGTTTGAGGGCAGAGGTAGGTGTGCGCAGCATCGTTTAACGGCAAGCCAGAGGCGGCTGTGTTTCCTGCACCGGGATTGAGGGACGTAGCGACATCTTCAGACGCTGGCGCCTGCGGCTTGCCGTTAAACGAAGGACGTTCAAAGTATGTGCCGAGCAGCGGCAGTCGCACGAGTTGTTCGGAATAGTGCGCGTCGGATTCCGGTGTTTCGAGCAGTTCGCTCGACAGGAAGTAATCGATAAACGGACTTCCGGTCGTATCGGGATGTCCCCAGGTCACGCATTGCACGGGCGCCATGCGAGACCAGGCGAGCGTCGCCGTCAACGAATCCATCCCGACATCTGCGAAGATCAGAACGTCCAGATCCTGATCGGCGATTGCCGCACGAGCTGCCGCGACATCCCTGGGGATCTGACGGTACCGATTCGCAGCCGCTCGGAACTGTGCGGACACGGCGTCATTTCGCCCCGAGGCGGACAACACGGTGACTTCAAACTTCGTGCGGTCCAGATGCTGAATGCGTCCCAGATTCAGTCGCCCGATTGTGTGATCGCGGAAGTACGCTGAAAGAAAACCAATCCGCAGTCGTCCATCCGAACGAGGCTGCAGTTTTCCAATCACTTTTCCTGATGCGGCTCCCTTTCGCTCCGCCACAAGGTCTGAACCGCGACAAATGCGTCCCAGACGCTGCATCACGTCTGCATCGTTTTGACCTTGATAGGCCAGAAAGAAAGACGTCGGAACCAGTGACTTCGTGGCATCGACCGTGCCACTGTCGGCAATGATTCCATCAAGACCATTGATGAGTCGTTGCCGCCATGCTGCGATGTCGGTCTTCGAATCGTACACCACCGGCAGAACACTGGCAGCCAGCAGTCGATTGATCGGAGAAGCATCCAGCCTGAGCAAGGCATCATACTGTGCCACGGCCTCTTCAGTACGACCATGATTGAACAGCAGGTAACCCAGGTTCTGGCGCGCCGGGATACAGTTGGCATCGATCCGCAGCGCGCGTTCGTAACAGTCGATGGCCTGATCCTGATCATCCAGTTGCTGCCAGAGATTTCCCAGATTGCAGTGCCACGCAGCTTTCGCCGGATCAAGGTCCAGAGCTGTCTGGTAGGCCTGGACCGCGTCACGCAGTTGGCCTTTGCGCTGCAGGTCCTCCGCCGTCGCCACAAGCTGAGCGGCTTTGGCCTGCGCTGGCAGATTGTCTGCATTCGGCGCGGGAACAGCGCGTCGTTCTTCGAGTTGTCCCGGAGCGGCGGCGGATGTGGGAACGATCCAGATGTCGGCACGGCTGGTTTCCGTTTCCTGCGGTCCAACGACGCATGGCCGCTTGCTGCCGGGAATCACGCCGACGGCGAAGATCTCATCGACACCGGAATGAAACTGCAGCATCGCAACCTGTTGTCCCGTGGCCAGATCTACCACTCCGACGCCGCACCGCAGATTGGCTCGATCTTTTTCGATCGGCATCCCGCCAAAGACTGAGGTCTCTCGAATCTTTGAGAGTCCGACAAATGCGAACTGCCCATGAAACGCCAGTC
The DNA here is from genome assembly GCA_043754375.1 of Candidatus Kuenenia sp. Classification (GTDB taxonomy): domain Bacteria; phylum Planctomycetota; class Planctomycetia; order Planctomycetales; family Planctomycetaceae; genus SXXK01. Next base: position 2,977 of record JAYUVA010000754.1, read on the forward strand.
CGCGCGTAAACCCCGGAAAAGCGATGACCGGCTCGAATCGCCCGCTGGCCACGTCGATCGTGCCCAACTGACCGGCTCCTGAATTCAGCACCCATAACCGACCCAACGCCAGCCGAGGCGAATGTGGCATGGCAAATCCACGAGCTACGGTTTCGCCACTGTCGATATCGATGACGACTCCACCGGTCGCCTTTGTGGCTCGCCAGCCACCGGGTTCATCAGAATCTCCATGGGCCGCGACGTACTTCGGTTTGCCATCATGCATCGCCAGTCCGTTCAGATGGCAGCGGTCATTGGCTTCCAGCTTGCTGATAAACGGAGGACGCCAACGAGGTACAAAACTGAAATTGTCATCCAGCGTGCAGAGCGTCGAGAACAGAGTGTTCACGACCCACAATCCCTCACGGCCCCATGCCATTTCGTGACCATGAATGTTGCCGGTGCGAAAGGAATGCCGCATTAGATATGCAGCATCATATGTTCCGGCCGGACTGATAAACGGAGCGACATCTTTCGCAGCCCGCATCACGTAGATGTCTCGCCGCGATCCGACTGCGATGGCATCCGGGCCGATGGCGATGCCCATGGCCTGGTCAAAGTCATGGAA
>JAYUVA010000755.1:0-3297 GCA_043754375.1 Candidatus Kuenenia sp.
TGGATAAGTGCGAGCTACCGCCAGCCGCAACGAGTCTGCCTGGCAGAAACTTCTGGCCGAAGCGGAAACACTGTTAAGCGTTCCGAAAGCAGCGGACGAGCCTGAAGCCTGGATCGGGCAGTTAGTGATGCCGCGACTGGATGCTAACCCCGAGGACGAGCACGGCGACGATGCTTATGCTGAACTCCCCTACGCGATTGACAGAGTGGACGCTGACCGGTTGTAGTTCGGAAAGAATTCGATTGCCCGATCGCAGGTCGTTCGGCTGGAAGACGCAATCCCCTATTACACTGCACTCGTGCAAGCCGATCCAAGGAGGAGATTCGGCGATTACAATCGAGCCGTCATCCACACGATCGTGGGCGAGATCGATTTGGCAATAGAGGACGATTCCGCTGCGATTCGCTTGCATCCCACCAGTGCAAATCTACGGCGAGCACGCGGCGAAGTTTTGCTGACGAAATACAGATTCGATGAGGCGCTGGCAGATATCGATGAAGCCCTGAAGCTCGACACCAGCTCCGCCTTTGCGCATGTCTCTCGAGGGATCGTGCGAGAACGAGGCTGCCCGCTGAAACCGACCGGGCATGACCACCAACCGAGCCCGCCGTCAAATGAAGTCATCTGCCCGCGCCGGCCCCACCCCGGCTTCACGCCTTGTCGTTACCCACATCTTTGTTGAGGAATGGGCCCTTTGTCGTTGAGACCGTGAAGAATCCAGCTTGGGAAATCCTGCGAATCAACCCGGTACGGGTTTTACAACAAACCCGGGGGTCGCCGCCTTGCGGCGCACCCCAGGTACCGGAAGAGGAAATGTTTCGAACCCCAACGGGCAACGCCGTGAAAGATTATTTGTAGAGAAATCGTGTGATTCAACCCGGAACGGGTTTCACAACAAAGCCTGGGGTCGTCGCTTTGCGGCGCACCCCAGGTCAAGGAATTGGAATTGATCCGAACCCCAACGGGGTTCCACATCCCCCGATTCTTGAACCCAAACTGGCAATTGCCATGTGGAACCCCGTTGGGGTTCACTGGGTTTTGTGCCGATTTTCCTGGGGTGCGCCGTTGTCACAGCGACCCCAGGCTTTGTTGTAAAACCCCGTTGGGGTTCAGTGTGCCAGGAAACGATGTCGCCCTGCAATATTCGCGAACCCGGCGAGGGCATCCCTCAAATCGACGAGGACCTCGCCGTTTGTTCGGGACAAACGATGAGTCCATTCTTCTCTCGCATCGCGGCATCAAAATTTGTGGGTAACGACAAGGCTTTCGTCTCATGGTACCTGATTTACATCCGGACGCCGTCGAGTGTCGCCTTTTGCTCTGCAAAAGTTGCGTTTCTTTCGCGGAGCGAAAGACGACAATTTTAAACCAAGCCAGGTTCAGGAAAAGGCGGTGACCCTGACGCTGCAGTGCTTGCCGGTGCTATGCTGGCCAGATCTGGCTGCCGCCATCGACGCGGAGAACCTGGCCGGTCACGAAGGCACCGAGTGGTCCGGCGAAGAATTCGACGACGCGGGTGACTTCATCGACCATGCCGACGCGGTCCAGCGTTCCGTCCGTTACCAGTCGTGCGTCATCAACTTTGCGCGTACCAAGGAAGCGGCCGGTGCGAGTGTCACCAGGCGCCAGAGTGTTGACGTTGATGTTGTGGCACCGCAATTGTTCTGCCAGACATCGAGTGTATTCGACCACGCCGGCCTTTGCTGTGGCATAGATGGAACTGTTGGGAATTCCTTTGAACGCTGAGATTGAGCTGAGCGTGAGTATGCGACCTGACTTACGAGGCATCATCATCCGGGCAACTTCCTGGCACACCAGAATCGTGCTTAAGAGATTGCGGTCGAGAACAGCACGGATGTCTTCCAGTTTGATATCGACAGCATCGTTTGGATTTGGTTTCCCGCCGGCCGCTCCGATATCACCGCCGGCGTTATGCACCAGGATGTCGATCGGGCCAAGCTGACTACCGACATCCCCGACAACTCGCTTCACATCATCGGCATTTGTCAGGTCGCCAAGCACACGGCACGTCTGTACTTCGTGCGACTTCGCAATCTCGGCGGCTGTCGCCGTGAGCGTCGTGCCTTCGCCGTATTCTGCCGGGCCGTTTTCACGCATTCCATGAATGCCAACCCGGCAGCCGAGTGACGCCAGATGTTCGGCAAACGCCCGCCCCAAACCACGTCCCGCTCCTGTGACGAGTGCGACTTTACCTTCAAGCAACCGATCTGCCATGGATAGAATTCTTTGTAAACGGGAACTTATTGAGGAAAAAAAACAGTCGCATGAGACTGGTCGTGGGACAAGTAACAGGCGACTGTGTGAGAGATTGGCTACAGAGTCGCAACTCGACTCGGAGAGTCAAGCTACGAGAGCAATTTATGCGAACAGATCCATCGCCGCGTCGTATTTGACCATTTCGCGGGGCTGGTTCAGGTGGTTAAGGACCGTGCGACGTGGATACAATCCGACAGCATGGTAAATCGAAGCGAGCAACTCGCCGGGATGGACCGGGTGTTCTGCAGGGGCCGACGCTGTTTCGTCAGACTTCCCGTGGGCATAGCCGCGTTTCATGCCACCACCAGCAACGACGCCCGTGTAGCAATACGGCCAGTGGTCGCGACCGTCGTCAGTATTGCTGTTGCCGGAAGTGCTCACGCCGCGTTTTGGGCTGCGTCCGAATTCACCAACGGCCACGACCAGCGTTTCCTTCAGCAATCCGCGTTCGTCGAGATCTTCGAGCAATGCAGATAGAGCGGCATCGAGCATTGGAGCGGATTGCGTCTTCATACGAGTAGAAAGCCCGGTGTGGACATCCCATGAATGATTGTCGCTGTTGGCAACTTTTGGCCAGTTGACTTCAACAACCCGCGTGCCTGCTTCGACCAGTCGTCGCGCCAGCAGGCAGCTTTGCCCGAACGTGTTATTGCCGTATTTTTCACGCAGCTCAGGCGATTCGGCTGTGAGGTTAAATGCTTCACGAGCCTGACCAGACAACACAAGGCCTAAAGCTTTGCCGTAGTATTCATTGAGAGCATATTGATCGACCGCTCGATCGAGTGTCTTCATCCCTGCATTGACTGTGTCGCGAAGTGACGCGCGACGTTGCAGGCGATCCAGGGGAACGTCCGGACGCAACGTGAGATCATCTACTTTAATCCGGTCCATTTTGGCCATGTCCATGTCGTCCCCTGCGGGATACAGATAGTACGGATCATAGGCTCGACCAAGGAATCCGGCGGTCCCGGCTTTGCCGATGACGTTACTTTCCTGCAGAGGACGTGGCATCATCACGAA
>JAYUVA010000756.1:0-10324 GCA_043754375.1 Candidatus Kuenenia sp.
GCGAGGGAAGCGTTGATTGGAATCGCCGATCGCGTGTTCGCGCGTGTTGGTGCCAGTGATGAACTTGCGCGCGGGCAGAGTACATTCATGGTTGAGATGACGGAGACCGCTCGGATTCTGAATTCTGCGACAGCGCGGAGTCTCGTCATTCTGGATGAAATCGGACGTGGGACCAGTACCTACGACGGAATCTCACTGGCCTGGGCGATCACGGAGCATCTGCACGATGAAGTTCAATGCCGCACGATGTTCGCGACGCACTATCACGAATTGACCGACCTCACCACGACGCTGAAACACGCGGCAAACTGGAATGTCGCGGTGCAGGAGAGTAACGACGATGTCGTGTTTCTGCACCGCATCGTGGAAGGTGCCGCCGGTCGCAGCTATGGCATCCATGTGGCAAAAATCGCCGGCGTGCCACGCCGTGTCACAGAACGAGCCACCACGATTCTTGCCACGCTGGAAGACGAACACATCACCGCCGACGGTCGTCCCAAAGTCCCTCAACGCGAGACCACTCGCCAGCGCCGGCAGCAGAAATCGTTGTTTGAATTCCCGGAAGATCCGCTCCTGGAAGAAATCCGTAAACTCGAAGTCGATAGCCTTTCGCCAAACCAGGCCCTGCAGGAACTCTACCGCCTGCGACAGCAACTGACGGATCGCAAATGACGGAATTCACCTGAATGCGCAATGCGCAGTCGAATTGTTCGACTCATGTTTCGAGTGTACACTCCCTCGGGCAAATCTCGCCAAAACTGAATTGCGCGACGAATTCGCGCAATCCTTAGAAAATTAGTGCACATTACAAATGACGGTCCAAAGCGACATCAAGAAGTCCAGAAAACATGAGATGGAGACCTATCTCGGCGCGATGAAGGCGCTTTATGACAATGCACTCCTGCAGAATGGAGAGGTTTATGACTTTGCATTTGAACTGACACATGGATTTTCGTCCATCACTGCTGCGGCAATAATCGCTGACCCAAGAATCATCAAGATTCTTCGATACGCTATTGCACCCAGCATCAGCCAGATGAAGTTTGGGCAAATGTTCGGTATTTCCTCCGTTGGAGTTTTCGAAGACGGGACGGGGAGGTTACCGTCGCAACTCAAGAGAATTGCCCCCCAAATCGCGACGTTCGCAACGAAACATCTGGATCGCGCGAGATTCGGCTGGCTCGACGATGCTACTCTCAGCATCCCGGTGGCACGAGACTATGCTCGACAATGGACATGTTCGATCGCCGCCGATCAGAATGCACAGACTTCGTTTCGGCATTGGCGAAAGGAGCTTCAAGAGCAGGCTGTCCTGCAGTTTCTGGTTTCCAGGGGATACGTAAGGTCATCATTTTCCGGCATTCTCACTCGTTCGACGGACATTGCAATCGGTGAATATAAACAGGAGACAAGGGTTCGCGGCCGGACCACTCAAAAGGCAGACGTGGTGTTTCGAAGCAAGAGAACAAAGAATCTGATCTTGATCGAAGCCAAGGCGGTTGGAGTTGAACTTGATGCCACCAAACGTGCCAAGGAATGTTGTGACAAAGCCGATGATTGGCGATCGTCCGACGAACTTCATCCGCTGGATGTCATTTGCGTTATCGGAGGATTCTTCACGGAAACGAATCTGAAAAACCTCGTCGCTTCGGGAATCAATATCGTCTGGGAACATAACCTTTCCATGCTGAAGGAGTATGCATGACGACGCAATATGTCAGTCTGTTCAGTGGAGCTGGCGGCTTGGATATCGGCCTGGAAAGGGCGGGATTTGAAGCAGTGTCACTTTGTGAGATTGAATCCGTTTTCTGCAGGACTTTGTCCGCCAATCAAGGTTGGGCTCACAGCGACTCAAGAGAGTATCTTTCGAACGCGACGATCTTGAATGCCGACATTCGCGATGTCCGAGCTGCGGATCTTTCGAACGGGAAACGTATTGATCTCGTGGTCGGTGGTCCGCCTTGTCAGGCATTTTCAAGTTCCGGCAAGCAGTTGAGTATTCTCGATCCGCGTGGCGCGCTCGTGTCGGAATTCTGTCGCATTGTTGGTGAACTGAAGCCACGCGTGTTTCTGTTTGAAAATGTGCGAGGATTGGTAACAGCTCGCGACAAGAATGGCGAACCCGGTGGCGTTATCACGGAGCTGATTCATGTTCTGGAGGAACTCGGATACAGCTGTCGCGCCGCACTGTTGAACTCTGCCGACTACGGTGCGTGCCAGCGGCGAGTTCGTTGCTTTATTATCGGTTCCTGCCGAGGCAAAGCACCGGCGTTTCCGGAACCGACTCGCCAAAAGGATGGCAGCCTTTTTTCAGATCAGTGGAGATCCCTGAGAGATTTCCTGCAGCAATACGCGGATCAGGATTCGTCGCAGTTCACGTTCCCAACAAAACAGCTTGCTGAAAAGTTGGCTGAGATCCAATGTGGCAGCGGACTGAAGAGTCAAGGGAAAGCAGAAGCGACACGACCGGGAGGGCATTGGGGTTATCGACAGGGAAACTTCATCGCGGATCTCGACCTTCCTGCGAGAACCGTGACGGGGTCGTCCAGCCAGGACTGGGTACGCTGGGATGGCGTGCTGCGGCGCCTTACGTTCAAAGAAATTAAGGAGTTGCAGGGATTTCCCGACGACTGGCTTGTTGAAGGAACAAAATCTCAGCAATACAAGCAGGTTGGTAATGCGGTGCCGACTGTCTTTGGTGAAGCATTGGGGCGGACCATCCTTCAGCATCTGGAAAACTTTCCAAAGGGAAAACCTGTCCAAATCGACATTCCGGAAAGTTTCAGAGAGCACATCGACTACACAAAACGTGATCATGCCCGAAACGCATCGTCAAGAACCATTCATCGGCATTTCCAAACAACCGATACTTCCGACGTGTAAGCAACATCGTTTCAAGTCGTCAGTCCTTTCCGCTTTCAGTGGGAGTATAATATTGCGTTGATTGCGGAAACGTGGCAATTGGCGATACTTTGCCGGCGATATGGCAACGCGAATGAATAATGCAGGGCTTGCAGGCTGATGGCTCCACTTCTGGCAGTAGACAATCTCGTAAAAAAATACGGCGATCTCACGGCGGTGGATCTGTTAAGTTTTGACGTTGAACCGGGTGAAGCGTTTGGATTGCTCGGTCCGAACGGAGCGGGAAAATCCACGACCATGATGATGATCTGCGGGCTGCTTGCGGCAGATTACGGAGAGGTCCGCCTCGAAGGACGACGCCTTGACCGCAGACGTCCTGAGAGTCGGCAGCGGATGGGTGTGGTCCCTCAGGATCTGGCCATTTATCCGGACCTGACAGCTCGCGAAAACCTGATGTTTTTTGCCAGCTTGTATCATCTGTCCGGATCGAAGCTGCGGCAGAAGGTGGATGAGGTGCTGGAACAGGTGGGGTTGACTGCGCGCGCTGATGACTTTACTGAAACGTTTTCCGGAGGCATGAAGCGTCGACTGAATTTTGCTGCCGCCGTGATGCACGAGCCCGTGTTGCTGATCCTGGATGAACCGACCGTCGGTGTAGATCCGCAAAGCCGGGCCCACCTGATTGAATGTATCCGGAGTCTGCAACAGAGTGGCACGGCGATTATCTACGCGAGCCACTATATGGAAGAGGTGCAGGTCGTCTGTACGCGTGCGGCGATCATCGATCACGGAAAACTGCTGGCATGCGATACGATTCCGCAGTTGCTGAAACAGATTCCGTTTGAGGTCGAATTGCGGCTTGGCCAGTCAAGGGTCCCGGAAGGCATGTCGCTGGGTACGTCAGCGCGAATTGAGATGGACGGGGATGAAGCCGTAGTGCGATTCAGCACACAGGATCAATCCTGTGAATTGGCGCTGAACAGGGACGTCACAAATATCCTGACGACGCTGGAACGACACTCGATCAGTGTGCGATCCATTCGGACAAATGAACCCAATCTGGAACGCTTGTTTCTGAAATTAACAGGGCATCGACTGCGTGATTAGTACAGACGCTTTCAAGATTACGCTCAAAGACCTGCGACTGCTGTCACGAGACCGCCGTGCGCTGGTGATTCTGGTGGCCATGCCCATGGTGATCATCGCCATCGTTGGATCATCGACGGGGCGACTGCGAGCCAATCGGGAACAGAGTCGACAGGGGCTGACGATTGAAGTTGCCGATTTTGATAAGTCTGAAACGGCAAGGCGTCTGGCCGGGTTTCTGGCGAGCTATGACCGTGTCAAGGTGCGTCGCGCTGAAATCAGCAATCGCAGCGACGCGATGGTCCTTGAACGATTTCAGGCAGAACACCCGACGGATGAGATTGATGTGCGGCTCGTGATTCGGCCAGGATTCGAAATCCGGATTCGTGAGCTTTCGACGACCCTTCTGACATCGCCCGACGAGTCGACTCGCAAAGACGGACTGGCGAATGTGAATCTGACACTCATCAGTAACGAAACTGCAGCTGACCCGATGATGGAAGGGCTCGCGAAATCGCTGGTGAAGCTGTCATTGCAAAATGCCATCCTTCCGGTCCTTGCTGAAAAAGTTCCATCCTTCCGCGGTGCTGCACGCGATTCTGTCATTCCCGTTGCCTGGGAGCAGACGGCGGCCGTAAAGGCTGGACCGACCGACACGGGCAATCGCGTTTATCAGTTTTTTATTCCCAGCTACACGGTGCTGTTTGTGTTCTTTCTGGTCAACATCATGGGGCGTTCGTTTTTGGGTGAACGAGATATAGGGACGCTGCGTCGATTGCGAATCGCTCCTGTCTCCCAGGTGTCGATTTTGATCGGCAAGACGCTTCCCTTCTTCATCCTGTCACTCGCACAGACGATCATTCTGATGATCTCCGGACGGCTGCTGTTCGGAATGTCCTGGGGACCACAGCCGCTGTTGCTGATTCCCATCATGCTGTGTACTTCTGCCGCAGCCACGGCGCTCGGCCTGATGTTTTCAACTCTGGCGAAGACCGAATCACAAGTCTCGTCGTTTGGAAATCTGATTCTGCTGTCGAGTGCCGGAATCAGCGGGTGTCTTGTACCTCGTGCGTGGATGCCGCCGATGAGCCAGCAAATCAGTCTGTTCACACCGCATGCATGGGCCCTTGATGCGTACAGCGAAATCCTGACAAAGGAAATGCCGGATATCTCCACAATCGGACAGTCCTGCGGAATGCTGTTACTTTTCAGCACTGTATTCTTCGTCGTTGGTCTGTACCGCTTTCGCGCTGATGGGTGACCGGCACGCTGATGGGACTTCAGAAGCCAGGGCCATCCAAAATACATGTGACAATACAATTTCGTCGGACTGCTTCATCAGGTCTTACGGCGTGACCGCTGCTGGCTGAACGGGTTTCATGCCGGTGAAGAAACCGATCATCATCTCGTCCCAGCTCTGCTGTCCCCAACCAACTTCCCTGGTCGGGTCCGGGTTGTTCAGATTTCCGTCTGAGTTATCGAACTCTGCACGGCACGTCACGACCGTCCCTTTGGGAATCAGACGCGGCTCCGAGAATTCGTAACGCAACTGCCAGTTGAAGTCGTACTTCGGAACATCCAGCAGGATCTCCGACTTACCGTCAGGGAAAACGGCTTCATATCGAAAGGACTTGCCTCGCAGGTGCATATGCGGCGTGAGACTCAACAGCGTGATGTCTTCGCGAAATTTCTCGCTTGACACAACCGGGTGGGCGGCGGCTCCGGGCGGGATGCGAAGCTTGGGATTGACTGCTTCCAGCCCGACGACTTCATGCACAACTTTCGATGCATCAATAAACTTCAGTCCGATGTTGCTGATGTCCGTCTGTTCGGTGCCGTTGGGAGTGTAGTGCATTTCAAATATGATCTGAGTCCCCGCCGGAACCTTCATCGCCGCGCCTTCAGGGAATATCAGAGGTGACGTGCCAGGGGCATAACCAATCAGCATTTTCCCCAGAGTGACTTCTGTCTGCCCCGGAAGCATCAGAAATGCAATAATGTGATGCACAACGGCAGGATTGCCCGGTCTTGCTTCGGCAGCGACGACGTATTTGTCTTCTGTGAATTTCGGATCGACTCGCAGATACTGATAGTCCACGACTCCCGTCGCAGGCACAGTGAACGCTTCGTCGCGAACCGGAATGATCATGTCCGGCTGAGACATTCTCCAGCCAGTCACGAACTCTGGTGACGTCGGCAAGTCCGCAGGATTACCTTCCGGGCAACCGTTCTTAATCCATTGGCGAATGAGATTCTTTTCGTCGGCCGACAGACGTGCGTCGTTTTTGAAGTGGCCGAATTCCGGGTTTGCATTCCAGGGCGGCATGCGTTCTTCTGAGACGACTTCGGCGATCGTGGCTTCCCAGCCGACCGTATCGGCGAAGCTGGTGAGTGAAAACGGGGCGATTTCGCCCGGTCGATGACATTCCATGCAGCGCGCATTGAAAATCGGGGCGATATGTTTCGAATAGGTGATATCTCCGTGTGGTACGATCTTGCGGTTCCGTCCGATGAGGCAGCCGACTGCGTCTGTGGCGGCAACCTCGAGCGATTTTCCCGCAAGCAACGCATCGATCGCGAGTGCGGCCAGCTCCTGTTGAGGCTTTTCGCGAATCACGCCGATCCCGTACTGGTCGTCAATGCGACCTTGATACTGGACCGCTCTGTCCTTGCTCAGAATTACGATTTCCGGTGTCCGCTGCGCCTGCAGGAGATCCGCCAATTCCTGCTGACTGTCGATGAGAATCGGAAACGTGATACCGGCCTTGTTTCGATAAGCCACGATTTCAGTCAGGCTGTCCTGGACGTTGGAGCAGACTCCGACAAAACGCACGCCCTGCTCCGCGTAACGAACAGAGAGTTCCTGCAGTCGTGGTCCATAGAGTTTTGCTAACGGACATTCCGTGCCGACAAATGCGACCACGACTATCGGTGCTGATTCCAGTTCTTTCAGCTCAAAGCGTTTTCCAAAACAATCGGGCAGACTGTTTTTTTCGAATGCCTGCGAGAGCTCGTTTCCCAGAATATCCGGCTGCGGAGTTGCATCATCCAGGCCAAAGGCGGGTGGACATACGGAACTGATGACGGCACACATCAGCAGTCGGATTACAATGTGATGGAAATTGTTCATGGGTTCAATGGAAAAAAAGACTTGTTGCAAACTGGGAGGCTCAAGCATATCAGAAACCGGGATCTGACGGCATAGGTTTCCTCGGCTTTGTCACGGCTGACCCAATGATTGCGACCCTGCAAATTCACAGTCTGCCCTGCCGTAACATGGCTTTCACTGGTCCGCTCGAAAGTCTTGCCATAGGTTCGAATCTTCAAGGCGGTGACCGCATGTCAGGCACCGCATGGACAAGTGGCCAGGCGTTTCCAGACACGACCGGGTCGTCGGCATAGTCATCCTGGACGTCAGAATTGTGAAAATCTCGGGAAAATGTGCCATCCGGAGAGGCGAATCCGGGTCTCCCGGTGGAGATCGCTGGCAGCGAACGATAGGGTACGCCACTTGCAGATACACACTGGAATCAAAGTCCAATGCTCCGGCAACGTTAATTCTGTTCACAAAACTGGAATCTGGTTTTTGCCCCATGGCCGAAGTGACTGGTCCCGATTTTTCAAAATCTGTATTGCTTCCCGCGATCGCGCAGGATTCTTCGACCGGCGAAGTCCTGATGATGGCATGGATGAACCGCGAAGCGTATGAAGAAACGCTCCGCACGGGCCGCGTCTGCTACTTCAGCCGCAGTCGTCAGAGGCTCTGGCGTAAAGGCGAGGAAAGCGGCAACGTACAGGAACTGCACGCCATCTATTTTGACTGCGACGGCGACACACTGCTGGTCAAGGTCAGGCAAGTCGGTGGCGCGGCATGTCATGAGGGATACAGCAGTTGCTTCTTCCGTCGGATTGATCCGGCAACTCAAAGCTTCACCGTGGAAGGCAAACGAGTGTTCGATCCAAAGTCGGTCTACGGGAAGTGAGACAATCGATTCACGGCAAGCCGCAGGCGACAGCATTTCAGAGGTAAGTTTTCATGTCAGGTCGAATTCTAAAACTCGGCATTCCAGCCGGCAGTCTTCAGGAATCCACAGCGGCCCTGTTCAGCCGCGCGGGTTACAACATCAAGTTCGCCTCGCGTTCCTATTTCCCAACGGTCGATGACCCGGAAATCGAATGCATGTTGATTCGCGCTCAGGAGATGGCGAGATACGTTGAGAACGGCATTCTGGACGCCGGCATCACGGGATACGACTGGATTCTGGAAACCAATGCCGATGTGCATGAGGTGTGCGAACTGGTGTTTTCGAAAGTCAGCCGCCGTCCCGTCCGCTGGGTGTTGTGTGTCCCCGAAGATTCGCCGATTCAGTCTGTGAAAGATCTGGAAGGCAAACGCATCGCCACGGAAGCCGTCGGCCTGACAACTCGGTTTCTGGAAAAACATGGCGTCCAGGCGAATGTGGAATTTTCCTGGGGCGCGACGGAAGTCAAGCCGCCAAAGCTGGCGGATGCGATCGTGGAGGTAACGGAAACCGGCAGTTCGCTCCGAGCCAACAATCTGCGAATCATGGACGAAGTGCTGCAAAGCACGACGCGATTCATCGCCAATCGCACTGCGTATGCCGATGACTGGGTCAAATCAAAGATCGATAATATCGCGCTGATGCTGCAGTCCTGTCTGGAAGCGGAAGGCAAAGTCGGCCTGATGATGAACGTGCATCAACGCGATCTCGACGCGGTCCTCAGAATCCTCCCGGCGCTGCAGACCCCGACCGTGTCGCATCTGTCTGATTCGGAATGGGTTGCGTTGAATACCATCGTGGATGAAAGCATTGTTCGCACAACAATCCCGCAACTCAAACAAGCCGGCGCGCGAGGGATTGTGGAGTACCCGATCAGCAAGATTATTAATTGATATTCCAAGGCTTCCCGCGACCGCGTTCTATCTGCTGGGCATCGACCCTGACAGCACGTTCCCCGATCCCGAAGGCCGCCCACTTCCAATCACCGGCACAGGCCGTTTTCGCCCGGAACTTCTTGGTTAAGGCCGGAGTTTTTCAAAAGAAGGGGAACAGCTGTATCCGGGCAAAAGAACGGGACCGCAACCATATAGGCCGCATCCTGCACCAGGACTCCGACATAGCGATGGTCGGGATGAGCGCCAAAGCAAATGATGCCGATCTGATATCAGATTACTGCCGGAGCGGCGAAGATGGAACCGACATGCAATTCTGACAGGCGACGGATTTTGTCACGATGCGTTTGTCGAGGTATTGTATGTGACAGCCGGGAGTTGAATGGCATGATCCCTGGTGAATTCAACTTTTGCTCCGGTGGCGATGCTGGTTTTCGACGTGCGGTTGCCATTGGCATCCCAGGCCAAATCAATGTGACCAGTTCGTTTGTCAGTCAGCTGCGTGGAAATACCTTTCTCATGCGGCCCCGCCGGGCTATACTGTCCGCCGGAAATGGTCATTTGGACTTCGCAAGAGAGATTCCATTCATGTCGAAAACACTCACTGAAGAAATCGACAGCTTTTCCGAGTACGCAAGACGCCACTCTGGGGAAGGTGAAAGTCTGGATGTACTCTTTCGACGCTGGCGCGATCAGGTAGAACGTGAAGAAATCATTGCGGCCGTGGAACAGGGCGAACAGGACGCTGCGGCGGGGCTTGGTCGAAAAGTTAGCGACGTGTTTGGAGAGCTTCGGCATGAAATCGGCTTGAAGGGATGAAGTATCAAGTCCAGATCCTGCCTCGAGCCGTCTCAGAGCTTCGCTCGACCGTTCGTTGGTGGTCAGAGCATCATTCAGCGGAACAAGCTCGACGCTGGCTGATCGGAATTGAAGCTGCGATCCAGGGGCTTTCGGATCAGCCTGAGAAGCATCCGGCTGCGATCGAAGCGGACGTTTTTCCGTTTGACGTACGAGAACTTCGGTTCGGCGTGAGGGCGCGAAAAACACACCGCGTCTTGTTTGCGATTCACGGAGATCTTGTGCGGGTCTATTCAGTGCGACATCTGGCACAGGACTCAGTCACGGTCGATGATCTCGGACTCTCAGGATAGCTCGTTAATCTGTGGTTGGTGTCAATTTTCGTGATTTTCTCTGCCATCGACACTTTTGCCAATCCCGCGTCCTTGAGCATCAGCTTGACAGGCGGCTTTATCATTCGTCTGCTTGGTGAAAATCTGCCTGAATTTGGCTGGTGATGGCGGACGATGTGGTTTGACTGTATTCTGGCACTACGTAAGCGGCTGGTTCAGGACCGGCTAGGAAATAAGCACCAGTGCAGAAGTTGCTTCGTTTAACCGCGTGCCCATCGGGCCGCGCTTCGCTGCCAATCGCGGGGCGTTGCCCACGCGGTTAAACGATATT